>PAVA01000089.1 GCA_002712945.1 Citromicrobium sp. | reverse complement strand
TGATGTCCGGCTTTCGCCGCCTCAGCCCGCCTGGCGGTTGGCGACGAGATTATCCACAACCGCAGGGTCCGCGAGGGTGCTGGTGTCGCCCAGCGCCTGAGCCGACACCTCCCCTTCGGCGATCTTGCGCAGGATGCGGCGCATGATCTTGCCCGATCGCGTCTTGGGCAGGCCGGGGGCGAACTGGATGGCGTCGGGCGTGGCGATCGGGCCGATCTCGCGCCGGACCCAAGTGGCCAGGGTCTTGCGCAGTGCGTCGCTCGGCTCCTCGCCGCTGTTCAGCGTCACATAGGCGTAGATGCCCTGCCCCTTGATGTCGTGGGGGAAGCCGACGACCGCCGCTTCGGCGACGCTTTCGTGCAGCACCAGCGCACTTTCGACCTCGGCGGTGCCCATGCGGTGGCCCGACACGTTGATGACATCGTCGACCCGCCCGGTGATCCGGTAATAGCCGTGTCCATCACGCTGGCACCCGTCCCCGGTGAAATACTTGGCCCTGTAGGTGCTGAAATAGGTCTGCACGAAGCGATCGTGGTCGCCGTAGACCGTGCGCGCCTGCCCGGGCCAGCTCGCGGTGATGCACAGATTGCCCTCGGCCTCGCCCTCCAGCACCTGCCCCTCGTTGTCGACCAGTTGCGGCTGGACACCGAAGAACGGCAGCCCCGCGCTGCCCGGCTTCATCGCATGGGCCGCCGGTAGCGTGGTCAGCATCACGCCGCCGGTCTCTGTCTGCCACCAGGTGTCGATGACCGGGCAGCGCCCCTCGCCGGGGACTTGGTGATACCAGCGCCATGCCTCGGGGTTGATCGGCTCTCCCACCGTGCCGAGCAGGCGCAGGCTGGATCGGTCATGCGCGGTGACGAAGCTGTCGCCTTCGCGCATCAGCGCACGGATCGCGGTCGGCGCGGTGTAGAAGATCGAAACCTTGTGCTTGGCGATGGTCGCCCAGAACCGCCCGTGGTCGGGATAGTTGGGCACGCCCTCGAAGATCACCTGGGTCGCGCCGTTCAGCAGCGGGCCGTAGGTGACGTAGCTGTGCCCGGTGATCCAGCCGATATCCGCCGAACACCAGAAGATGTCGTCCGGCTGGTGATCGAACACGTAATGAAAGGTGGTCGCGGTCCACACGCCGTAACCGCCGGTCGTGTGGAGCACGCCCTTGGGCTTTCCGGTGGAGCCCGAGGTGTAGAGGATGAACAGCGGGTCTTCGGCAGCCATGGGCTCGCACGGGCAATCATCGTCCGAAGCAATATCGGCGTACCAGTGATCGCGGCCCTCGGTCATCGCGACTTCGGCGCCGGTGTGCCGGAACACCAGCACGCCCTTTACCGGAGTGTCATGCTCCGCCAGCGCCCTGTCGACATCGGCCTTCAGGGGAATGACCTTCGAGCCGCGCAAGCCCTGGTCGGCGGTAATCACGAAATGGCTGTCGCAGTCGACGATCCGCCCGGCCAGCGCCTCGGGCGAGAAACCGCCGAAGACGACCGAATGGATCGCGCCGATCCGCGCGCAGGCGAGCATCGCGATCACGCCTTCGGGAATCATCGGCATGTAGAGCGTGACGCGCGCGCCCTTGGCGACCCCCATGGCCTTGAGCGCATTGGCCATGCGGATCACTTCGCGGTGCAGATCGGCGTAGCTGAGCGTGCGCCCCTCACCGTCGGGCTCGTCGGGCTCGAAGATCAGCGCGGCCTTGTCGGCCTTGTCCGCCAGGTGCCGGTCGACCGCGTTGTGACACAGGTTGAGCGTGCCGTCGGCGAACCACGCGATCTCGACCGGGTCGTAGGACCACTCGCCGCCTCTGGTCGGTGTCTCGATCCAGTCGAGCCGCTGCGCCTGCTCCAGCCAGAACCCGTCCGGATCGGACAGCGAGCGGGCATAGGCGGCCTCGTATTGCTCGGCCGAACAATGGGTTGCTGCGGTCTGCGGCGGCTCGATATATTCGCTCATCGTGCTCTCTCTCCCTCGATATCGGCAGAGGGCTAACCGATCCGGCATCGGTTTGCGACCTCGGGTTTTGCGAAGCCTGGCGTGCTCGCGTGATACCGTCTCAAGACCTCTTGCACCCGCCTGCGCAAGCCCATAGCACCGGCGCCCTGATTTCCCGCCGCGATTCCATGGTCGGGAGCAGTCTTCAGGGGAGCCCCAATGCGTACCAAAGCCTTCATTCTCGCCACGCTCATGGCGGGCGTTGCCGCACAGCCGTTGAGCGCCAAGGAGGGAATGTTCACGCCCGAACAGCTGCCCGAAATCGCGGACGACCTGCGCGAAGCGGGGCTGGAACTCGATCCCGAAGCGCTGTCGGACCTGACCGGCTTCCCGATGGGGGCGGTCGTCTCTCTGGGAGGCTGCTCGGCCAGCTTCGTTTCGCCCCAGGGCCTCGTGGTCACCAACCACCACTGCGCGCGCGGATCGGTCCAGTACAATTCGACCGCCGAGAACAATTATCTCGAAAACGGCTTCCTCGCGCAGACAATGGGCGACGAGCTGCCCGCTGCACCGGGATCGCGCATCTATGTGACGACCGAGTTCAGCGACGTGACGCAGCGCATGCGGGCAGGCACCGAGGCGCTTTCGCCGAACGAGCGCTACGACACGGTCGAACAGCGCATGAAGGACATCGTCGCCGAGTGCGAACAGGCAGCCGGCTTCCGCTGCCGGGTCGCGAGCTATTATGGCGGCGCGCAATACAAGCTGATCAAGCAGCTCGAAGTGAAGGACGTGCGCCTCGTCTACGCCCCGGCCGATTCGATCGGCAAATATGGCGGCGATGTCGATAACTGGATGTGGCCGCGCCACACCGGCGATTTCTCGTTCTACCGCGCCTATGTCGCGCCCGACGGCTCCTCCGCCGAATATTCCGAGGACAACGTGCCCTACACGCCCGAGCATCACCTGAAGGTGAGCAAGGCGGGGCTCGACGATGGCGATTTCGTGATGGTCGCGGGCTATCCCGGCTCGACCTCGCGCTATGCCATGCTGGCCGAGGTCGAAAATACGTTCGGCTGGAACTACCCGACCTTCCAGACCCTGCTGACCGAGTGGATCGACACCATCGAAACCGCCGCGCCCGAAGGATCGGACGCGCGGGTGAAATACGAATCGCGCCTCGCCGGGCTCAACAATTACGAGAAGAACCTGCGCGGCCAGATCGAGGGCGCCCGCCGCGTCGGCCTGATCGAACGGCGCCGCCAGCGCGAACAGGCGCTCGCCGCCTGGATCGCCGCCGATCCCTCCCGCGCCGCCTACAGCAGCGCCATCGCGGATCTTTCCGAGCTGTCGCAGGAAAGCGCGACGGCGGCGCGCACCAGCTTCTGGTACGGCAACGCGACACGCGCCCAGCTGCTCGGCGTGGCGCAGCGTCTCTATCGCCTGGCCAAGGAGCGCGAGAAGCCCAATGCCCAGCGCGAATCCGGCTATCAGGAACGCGACATGGCGTTCTTCCGTCAAGGCCTGCAGGCGCTGGACCGGCGCTATGACGCATCGGTCGACAAGGCCGAATGGCTGCTGTTCCTCGACGGCTATCTCGCCCAGCCCGAGGCCGAGCGTGTGGCCGTGTTCGACGAAGCCCTCGGTCTTACGGGGATCGACGATGCCAAGCAGGTCGATGCGATCCTCGACGCGTATTACGAAGGCACATCGCTCGACGAGAGCGAGACCCGCCTTGCGCTGATGGACGCGAGCGTCGCCGAACTGGAGGCGAGCAATGATCCCTTCATGAAGCTCGCGATCGCGCTCTACGATTACGAGCGCGGGCTGGAAGACGAGGCCGAGGAACGGGCCGGGCGTGCCCTTGCCCTGCGCCCCGCCTACATGGAGGCGATCACGCAGTGGCAGAGCGAACAGGGTCTGCTGCCCTATCCCGATGCCAACTCCACCCTGCGCATCACCTTCGGCAATGTCATGGGCGGCTCACCCTTCGACGGGATGGCCTACCTGCCCTTCACCACGCTGGAAGGGATCACCCAGAAGGACACCGGAGAAGACCCCTTCAACGCGCCCCAGCGCCAACTCGATCTGATCGAGGCGAAGGATTACGGCGACTACGAGCTCGCCTCGATCGGCTCGGTCCCGGTGAACTACCTGTCCGATCTCGACGTGACCGGCGGCAACTCGGGCTCGGCCACGCTCAATGCCGAAGGCGAACTGGTCGGCCTGCTGTTCGACGGCACCTTCGAGAGCGTCAATTCGGACTGGGACTTCGATCCGCGCACGACACGCTCGATCCATGTCGACACCCGCTACATGCTGTGGGTGATGGAAAAGGTCGACGGGGCGGACAACCTGATCGAGGAAATGGATATCGTCGAATAGACCCATGGAAGGGCGGCTCGCGGGCCGCCCTTCGCTTATGGGGACGACGCGAAAGGCCGGAGGGGTTTGATGCACGGCGTGCAACAGGCCATTCCGATTCCGCGCTGGATCAAATTTGCTGTAATTGATAAAGCGTAGGCATGTTGGAAAGCTTCGACGCCATCATGCTCGCGCGGATCCAGTTCGCCTTCACGGTGAGCTTCCACTTCATCTTCCCGGCTTTCTCGATCGGGCTGGCGAGCTATCTTGCGGTGCTCGAGGGCCTGTGGCTGAAAACCGGCAAGCGGGTCTACATGGACCTGTTCAAATACTGGCTGAAGATCTTCGCGATCGCCTTCGCCATGGGCGTCGTCTCCGGCATCGTCATGTCCTACCAGTTCGGCACCAACTGGTCGGTCTTCTCCGATGTCGCGGGGCCGGTGATCGGCCCGCTGATGGCCTACGAGGTGCTGACCGCCTTTTTCCTCGAAGCCGGGTTCCTCGGCGTGATGCTGTTCGGGATGAACCGCGTCGGCAAGACGCTGCACTATGTCGCGACGCTGATGGTGGCGGGTGGCACCTTCATCAGCGCGTTCTGGATCCTCTCGGTCAACTCCTGGATGCAGACGCCCGTCGGCTACGAACTGGCCGCCAATGGACAATACCTGCCGGGGGACAGCTGGGTGGAGATCATCTTCAACCCCAGCTTCCCCTACCGCCTCGTCCACACGGTACTGGGCGCCTACATTACCACCGCCTTCGTGGTCGGCGGGGTGGGCGCGTGGCACCTGCTGAAGGACCGGACCAACATCCACGCGCGCAAGATGTTCTCTATGGCGATGTGGATGGCCGCGCTGGTCGTGCCGATCCAGATCGTCGCGGGCGACATGCACGGGCTCAACACGATGGAGCACCAGCCGCAGAAGGTGATGGCGATGGAGGGCCATTACGAGAGCCATCCCGATGGCGCGCCGCTCTACATCTTCGGCCTGCCCAATGACGAGGAGCAGCGGCTCGATGCCGCCATCGGCATTCCCAAGCTGTCCAGCTTCATCCTCAAGCACGAATGGGATGCGCCGATCGACGGGCTCGACACGATCCCTGATGACGAGCAGCCGCCGGTGGGAATCGTCTTCTGGTCGTTCCGCATCATGGTCGGCCTTGGCCTCCTGATGCTCGGCGTGGGCCTGTGGAGCCTGGTCGCCCGCTGGCGCGGCAAGCTTTACGACTGGAGCTGGCTGCACAAGGCCGCGCTGGTCATGGGCCCATCGGGCTTCGTCGCGGTGATCGCGGGCTGGATCACCACCGAGGTAGGCCGCCAGCCTTACGTCATCTACAATCTGCTGCGCACCGCCGATGCGGCCAGCCCGCTCGACGCGCCTGCTGTCGGTGCCTCGCTGATCGCCTTCGTGGTGGTCTATTTCGCGGTCTTCGGCACGGGCACCTGGTATATCCTGCGGCTGATGAAGAAGGCTCCCCAGGCGCAGGAGACGGGCGTCAAGCGCGGCGATACCGGCCCGATCCGGACCGCCGGGATCACACCCGGCCCGACGCAGGATCCGGGCAATCTCAGCCCCGAATCGCTCTCTTCGATCAAGTATGTCGAGCCCACCGATATCGAGGCGACGGGTAAGGAGCCGGGCAAATGATCGACCTGACGACGATCTGGGCCTTCATCATTGCCTTCGCGATCTTCGCCTATGTGGTGATGGACGGGTTCGACCTCGGCATCGGGATCCTGTTCCCGACCTTCGCCGTCGGGCGCGAGCGGGACCGCGCGATGAACTCGATCGCGCCGGTGTGGGACGGGAACGAGACCTGGCTGGTGCTGGGCGGCGGCGGGCTGTTCGCCGCCTTCCCGCTCGCCTACGCGGTGATCCTGCCCGCCACCTATCCGCTGATCATCGCGATGCTTCTGGGGCTGGTCTTCCGGGGGGTCGCTTTCGAATACCGCTGGCGCGACCCCGCCCATCGCCGCTTCTGGGACGCTGCATTCACCGGCGGCTCGCTGGTCGCGGCGATGGCGCAGGGGATGACGCTGGGCGCGCTGCTGCAGGGGATCGAGATCGACGGGCGGGCCTATGCGGGCAGCTGGTGGGACTGGCTGACGCCCTATACGCTGCTGACGGGGCTCGGCACCGTGGCGGGCTACGCCCTGCTCGGAGCGACATGGCTTGTCTGGAAGCTCGACGGCGACGCACAGGACCATGCGCGCAGGCTCGGCAAGATCGCCGCGCTCGCCACGCTTGCGCTGATGGCGGGCGTCAGCCTCTACAACCTTCTCCTCACGCCCGAATATGCCGAACGCTGGCTGAGCGCACCCGAGCTCTTCTGGATCGCCCCGATCCCGCTCGGCACGCTGATCGTCGCGGGGTTCCTGTGGCATGCCCTGTCGAAGGACCGGCACTCCAAGCCCTTCTGGCTATCGCTTGCGGTGTTCTTCTGCGGCATGGCGGGCCTCGGCGTAACGATCTGGCCTTATGTCGCCCCGCCCAGCCTGACGATCTGGGATGCCGCCGCGCCCGAACGCAGCCAGATCTTCATGCTGATCGGCGTTGCGCTCACCATGCCGCTCATCATCGGATACACCGCCTGGGCCTACTGGGTGTTCCGCGGCAAGGTGGGGGACGAGGGGTATCACTGATGGGGGAAGGCGACATCGGCAGCCCCTTGTGGAAGCGGCTCGGCTGGATGGCTGCGATCTGGGGCATGAGCGTGGGCGCGCTGGGCATCGTGGCCTTCGTCATCCGCTGGTGGCTGTCCTAGAAGATACGGTCCTAAAAGACACAGCGTCCGCCGGATCGGTCGCCAATCGAAACTTATTTTTGCCTCCCCCTCTCGCAATGCGGCGGATCACACCCTATCGGCTGGTCTCATGCGCCGCGCGATTCTTCTCGGCCTTGCCGCCACTGCCCTTGCGGGTTGCGCCAGCATGGCACCGGATCGCGCCCAGCCAGCGGTCACAGCGCAGCTCCCGGCAGACTTTCCCAACAGCGAGAATGCGGGCGAATACCGCCCCGACGCGTGGTGGACCGCTTATGACGACCCCGTGCTCGACGCGCTCGTTCAGGATGCGTTGGCCGACAATCTGGACATTGCCGAAGCCTCCGCCCGCGTCGCCCAGGCTGCCGCGCAGGCACGGGTGGCACGCTCGGCGCTGCTGCCCAGCATCGGTGCGAGCGCCGATGCAAGCTATTCCAACACGCCGCTGAGCGGCAGCGCATTCGGCGGGCTTGCCGGCGGCGGCCAGCAGGCGCCGAGCAGGATCGAGAACGATTCCTACTCGCTCGGCCTCGGCGCGAGCTACGAAATCGACCTGTTCGGCCGCGCCCGCAACGATTTCGCCGCCGCCCGGGCCGATGCCGTCGCCGCCGAGTACGACTATCGCAGCGTGCAGCTCGCAGCCGCCGCCGAAACGATCCGGACCTATTTCGAAATCGTCGATACCCGCCGCCAGATCGAACTGACGCTGGAAACGATCGATCTGCTGGCCGAGCGCACCGCGCAGACAGAGGAGCGCTTCCGGCGCGGCCTGACCCAGAGTTTCGAGCTGTATCAGGTGCAGCAGGACCAGCGAAACACGCAGGCCTCGCTACCGCAGCAGGAAGCCGCGCTCGACGCCGCGGAGGGCCGCCTTGCCCTCCTTGTGCGCGCTTATCCGCAGGCGATGGAGGCACGGCTTGCCCGTCCGCTGATGCCGCGCCTTGTATTCGACGAGGTGCCCGCGGGCCTGCCTGCCGACCTGCTCGGCCAGCGGCCCGACGTAGCGGCAGCCTGGGCCCGGCTCGAAGCCGCGCGCGCACGGGTCGGCGCGCGGCGGGCCGAGCGCTTCCCCTCGATCACGCTGTCGGCATCCCCCGGCACGCAGGGCGGAGACATTGGCGGCGCGTTCGACATTGCGAACAACTGGGCGGTCAACCTCGCCGCCGGGCTCACCGCGCCGATCTTCCAGGGTGGCCGCATCTCCGCCAATATCGAGGCCGCGCGGGCCGTCTACGAGCAGCAGGCGGCCAATTACGCGCGCACCGTGCTCGATGCCTACCGCGAGGCCAACAGCGCGATCGAGGAATACGAGGAGAACCGCCAGCGCTATGCGCTGATCCTCGCCCAGCTGGAGGAAGCGCAGTTTTCCGCCGACCTGCAGGCGCGCCGGTTCGAGGCGGGGGTGGGCGACTATGTCAGCTATCTCGACGCGCTGCGCGCGCTCTACCAGGTCGAGGCCGCGCTTTCCTCTGCCGGGCGCGCCGTCGCGCTGTCGCGGCTAGGCGTGCATCGCGCGCTCGGCGGCGACTGGGCGGCGGGCGTCGAACCAAACCCGGTCGGGCTGGTGCCCGCCGAACAGGAAGGACCGGAAGAATGAGCCGTCAGGCCATCCTCGCGCTCGGCGTGCTGGGCGCCGCAATCCTGATCGCCGTGCTGATGGTGACCTTGCGCCCCGAGCCGGAAGAGCAGGAACGCATCGAGCAGGCCCCGCTGGTCGAGACCGTGCCGTTCGAGCAGGGGTCAGGCCCGCTCGAGGTGCGCGGAAGCGGCACGGTGCAGGCGCGCGAGACGGTGACGGTGGGGGCGGAAGTGTCGGGGCGCCTCGTCTATGTGAACCCGGCCTTCCGCGAAGGCCGGATCGTGCCGCGCGGCGCGACCTTGTTCCGCGTCAACCCGGTCGACTACCAGAACCAGGTCCGCACCGCCCGCGCCGACGTCGCCGCACAGGACGTTGCCGTTCTCCAGGCGCGCGAGGAAGTGGAGATCGCGCGCGACGAGCTGGAGCGGTTCGCCCAGCGTCAGCAGACCCGCGACGTGCTGCAGGCCGGCATTGACCCGGACGATTACGCCGCGCGCATCCTCCCGCCCAACATCCTCACCCGTCAGCCCTTTTCCGGCACGGGCGGCAATGCCGGTCCGGGCAACGCCCCCGCCCCCAGCCGCCTCGCTACCCGCGAACCGCAGCTGCAGTCCGCACAGGCCGCGCGCGAGCGTGCCGCCGCCAATCTGGAGGCAGCCCAGCTCTCGCTGTCGCGCACGCGCATATCCGCACCTTTCGCCAGCCTGGTGCAGGACGAAAGCGCCGCGGTCGGCACGCTCGTCCAGCCGGGCCAGACACTCGGCACGCTGGTGGCGACCGACGCCTTCGAGGTGCGCGTCGCACTGACCGAGGCCGAGGCGGCCTTGATCCCGAGCCTGCTGCGCCCCGGTTCCGGGCGCATCCCGGCCAGCATCTATTTCGACTATGGCGGGATCACCTATCGCTGGGAGGCCTTCGTCGACCGCGCCGACCCGATCCTCGATCTCGAAACGCGCACGATCGATGTCTTCCTTCAGGTGCCCGCTCCCCTGCAGGGTGGCCGGCCGGTAGACCCAGAGGGCGATGCCCCTGCCGGGCCGCCACTGCTGCTCGGCAGCTTCGTGGACGCGCGGATCGCGGGCGATATCTCGGTGCCCTTCGCGCGCATCCCGATCGATGCGCTGCGGCCTGGCAACGAAGTGTGGGTGGTGCGCAACGGGCGCCTGCGGATCCTGCCCGTGCGGGTGATCCAGAGGACCGACGAGATCGCCTATGTCACCACGCCCAGCCTCGCGGCAGGCGGGCGCATCATCACCAGCAACATGCGCGCGCCGACCGACGGGATGAAGGTGCGTGTAAACCAGCCGTCGCAAACCGCGCGGCGTCAGCCCGCGAGGGAGCAATCGCGCGGTGAGTGATCCGCAGGACAAGTCCGTGGCGGTCGACCGCTACGGCAACGAGGCGACCGACCGGGCGCGCGACCGCACCGGGCCGATTGCCTTCATGGCGCGCAACGGAGTCGCCTCGAACCTGCTTTTGCTGCTGATGCTGGTGGCGGGCTATTTTTCCTACACCACCATCGTCCAGGAGGTCTTTCCCGAAAGCAGCCTCGACACCGTAACGGTTTCGGTCACCTATCCCGGCGCGACCCCGGAGGAGATCGAGGAATCGATCCTGCTCAAGGTCGAGGAAGCGGTCGAGGCGATTGACGGTGTCAACCAGGTCACCTCGACCGCCTCCGAAGGTGGCGGGGTGGTCAATGTCGAGCTCGAACTGGGCACCGATATCGCCCGCGCGCTCGACGAGGTGAAGTCCGAAGTCGACCAGATCCAGACCTTTCCCGAAGAGGCGGAAGAACCCGACATCCGCGAACTCACGACAAGAATGGTGGCGTTGCGGATCGCGCTGTTCGGCGATGTGAACGAGCGTACGCTCAAGGAAACCGCCTACCGTCTGGAAGACGCCGCCGCCGCCCTGCCCGAGATCAGCTACGTCGAAACCTCGGCGATCCGCAATTACGAGATCTATGCCGACGTGCCGCAGTCGCGCCTGCGCGCGCTCGGCCTGTCGCTGCCGGAGGTCGCGCAGATCGTCGGCCAGTCGAGCCTCGACAGCCCGGCAGGGTCGATCGAAACCGGGGCCGAGGAAGTGCGCGTGCGCACCATCGGCCAGAACTACGACCAGCAGGATTTCGAGAATATCGTCGTCCTGACCACGCAGGACGGCGCCACGCTGACGCTGGGCGACATTGCCGATGTGGACGACGGGTTCGAGGATTCGGACCTCATCACCCGTTTCAATGATCGGCCGGTCGCCTTCGTGGACATCTATCGCACCAGCGACGAGCGGGTGCTGGATGTGGCCGAGTCGGCCAAGACGTTGATTGCCGAAGAATTCGATCTACCGCCGGGCGTTTCCTACGCGATCTGGGAGGACAGTTCCGAACTGCTCGAAGACCGGCTCGAACTGCTGCTGCGCAATGCCGCTTTCGGTCTGATCCTCGTGCTCGCCGCGCTGACGCTGTTCCTCGACCTGCGGCTCGCGATGTGGACTGCGGTGGGGATCGGCGCGACCTTCGTGGGCGCGATCTTCATCCTCGACTGGGCGGGATCGAGCATCAACATGTTCTCCCTGTTCGGCTTCATTCTCGCGCTGGGGCTGGTGGTCGACGACGCGGTGGTCGTGGGGGAAAACGTTTATGCGGAGCGCGAGCGGGGCCGTACGGGGATAGGCGCGGCGATTGCAGGTACCCAGCGCGTGAAGGTTCCGGTCTTCTTCGCGGTGGCCACCACGGTGACGGCATTCACCCCCCTGCTCGCAGTGGGAGGCGTGATCGGGAAGATTCTCGCGGATATTCCGCTGGTCGTCATCGCGGTCCTTACGCTGTCGCTGGTCGAGGCGCTTTACATCCTTCCGCATCATCTGAGCACGCTGCCGGATCATGACCACCAGCCGGGCAATCCGGTAACGCGGTTCTTCGCCCGCGTGCAGGGCTGGGTCGACGAGCGCTTCAAGACCTTCGTCGACGGGCCGCTCGACAGGGCGCTGCAGTTCGTGGTCGCGATGCCCTATTTCGTGCTTGCCGCGGGCGTCGCGCTGCTGATCCTGTTCGTGGCGATGCTGCCCGGCGGGATTATCAAGTTTTCCTTCTTCCCCGAGATCGAGGGCGACATCGTGACCGCGACGCTCGAAATGCCGTCGGGCACGACGGTCGACCGGACGGCGGAGGTGACGGAGCGGATCGAGGCAGCGGCGAACCGCGCCCTCAGGCGCTTTGGCGATGTCCCTCCCGGCGCTGCCGGGGAAGACGGGGCAGGCACCGGCGGATTGCCCGATTTCGTCGAAGCGACATACACGACGATCGGCCAGAGCCAGACCAATGGCGGCCCGGGCGGGCCCGAACGCACCCTGCGCCCGAACCTCGCCAATATTCAGCTGAGCCTCGTCCCGGCAGCCGAACGCGAGGTGTCCGCGCTCCAGATCGAGCAGGCCTGGCGCGAGGAGCTGGGCGAGGTGCCCGAAGCCCGCTCGCTTTCGATTTCGTCTTCCCTCCTGCAAGTCGGCGAGCCGGTGAACGTCCAGCTCAACCATCCCGACGACGCAGTGCTGGACCAGGCGAGCGACCGGCTGATGGCCGAACTCTCGCGCGTTGCGGGCGTGTTCGATGTCGAGAGCGACCAGGACGCGGGCCAGCAGGAAATCGAGCTGCGGCTGAAGCCCGCCGCGCGAACGCTCGGCGTGACACTGCGCGATGTCGCCAACCAGGTGCGCGCCGCATTCTTCGGGGCCGAAGCCGTGCGGGTCCAGCGCGGGCGCGAAGATGTGCGCGTCTATATCCGCCTGCCCGAGGACGAGCGCGATTCGATCGCCGATATCGAAGCATATCGCGTGCGCGTGCCGGGGGGCGAGGTTGCGCTCTCCAGCATCGCGGAGGTTTCCTTCGGCGAAGCGCCCTCGGTCATCCGGCGCGAGAGCGGGCATCGCATCGCGACCATTACCGCCGATGTCGACGACGATACGATTACCGGGCAGGAAGTCGCGGTGCTGCTGGACAACCAGATCATGCCGCAGCTGATGGCCGACTACCCTTCCCTGCAGTACGATTTCGGCGGCGAGCAGGAAGAGCAGCAGGAAAGCTTCGGCGATCTCGGCAGCGCCTTCCTGCTGGCACTGATCGCCATCTATGCCCTGCTGGCAGTCCCCTTTCGGTCCTATTTCCAGCCGCTGATCATCATGGCGGCGATCCCCTTCGGCATGATCGGGGCGCTGATCGGGCACCTGCTGCTAGGCATCCCGCTCGGCATCCTGTCGATGTTCGGGATCATCGCGCTCTCAGGCGTCATCATCAATGGGTCGCTGGTCCTGATCGACTTCCTGAACGAGAATCTCGCCAACGGGATGGAGCCTGCCGAAGCGGTGATCGACGCCGCCAAATCGCGCTTTCGCCCGATCATGCTGACCGCGATCACCACCTTCCTCGGCGTCGCACCGATCACCTTCGAGACGAGCCTGCAAGCGCAGTTCCTCATCCCGATGTCGGCCAGCCTCGGCTTCGGCGTGCTGTTCGGCACCGCGCTGCTGATCCTGCTGATCCCGGCGCTGGCGATCATCCAGATGCGCGTCGCGGCCCGGATTCAGCGCTGGCGCGGGAAGGACCGCGAGCAGATCGCCCACGGCGGGGAACCGATGGTGCCCTGACCGGGCAGGTTCCGGCCAGCTGGATCAGGCGATCTTGCGACGCAGCAGGATCGCCCCGGCGGCAAGGCCGAAGATCAGCGCGACCGGAGGCGCGGGCACTTCGGTGCCGCCGCCGCGAGTGCCGGTGGGTTCGCCATCCGGCGGGGTCGTGTAGGCTGCGGCCGGAGTTGCGACAGCCATGATCGCGATGCCAGCCAGTGCCGTGAGCATTTTCATCTTTGCCTCCCTGTGGTCCTGCGGGAGAGAATGACGCCCGGCACCGGCTTGTCGACCGCCGAACCGCACCTGCCCAATTTCGGAACGCTTGAGCGGAGAGTTATTCAGCCGCTTCGGCCGGAACCTGCTGGTCGTCGATCGGATGGTCGAGCCTGCCGAGCATGTCCTTCGGGCACACCTGCCAGATCTGCGCCAGCGTATCGTCCCACTGTTCGATCAGGCCGCGCGCGAACCGGCTGCCGGTCAGCTCGGCATGGCGTTCGACGAGGCTCCGCAGATGGTCGCGCCAGTAGTCGGCGACGACCCGCTGCCACAGGATCGAGCCGGAATTGGCCATCCGCTCGAAACTGCCGTCGGTGTCGAGAACGAAGGCCATTCCGCCCGTCATCCCCGCACCGAAATTGCTGCCCGCGCGGCCGAGGATCACGGCCGTTCCGCCGGTCATGTATTCGCAGCCATTGGCCCCGCATCCTTCGACCACGGCGTTCGCGCCCGAATTGCGGACCGCAAAACGCTCGCCCGCCTTGCCCGCCGCGAACAGCGCGCCCGAGGTCGCGCCATAGAGCGCGGTATTGCCGATGATGCCGTTCTCTTCGCTCTTGCGAGGCGAGCCGGCGGGCGGATGGACGACGATTTCGCCGCCCGACAGGCCCTTGCCGACATAGTCGTTGGCATCGCCCGCCACGGTCAGCCGGATACCCCGCGCAAGAAACGCGCCGAGCGATTGCCCCGCACAGCCCGTCAGCCGCAGGTCGAGCGTGCCCTCCGGCAGGCCTTCGGGCCCGTGTCGCGTCACGATCTCGGACGAAAGCCGCGTGCCGACCGCCCGGTGGACGTTGCGCACGGGGTAGTGAAGGATCGTCCGACGCCCTTCTTCCAGCGCCTCGCGCGCGTCCTTCAGCACTTCGCCGTCGAGACTGTCGGGCACCGGATTGCGGTGTTCGGGAATGCAGAAGACGCGCGGTTCGTCTGTCTGCACCTTCTGCAGGATCGGGTTGAGATCGAGATCGTCGAGGTGTTCGGCACCCCGGCTGATCTGGCGCAGAAGCTCGGTCCGCCCGATCACCTCGTCGAGCGAGGCGACGCCGAGCTGCGAGAGGATGCGGCGGACGTCCTCGGCAAGGAAATCCATCAGCTGGATGACCTTTTCGGGGCTCCCGCCGAACATCTTGCGCAGGCGCGGATCCTGCGTGCACACGCCCACCGGGCAGGTGTTGGAATGGCACTGGCGGACCATGATGCAGCCCATCGCAACAAGGCTCATCGTGCCGATGCCGAATTCCTCGGCCCCCAGGATCGCGCCGATCACGATCTCACGGCCCGTCTTGAGACCGCCATCGACGCGCAGCTTCACCTTGTGGCGCAGCCCGTTGAGCGCGAGCACCTGGTTGACCTCGGCAAGACCCATTTCCCACGGCGTGCCCGCGAACTTGATGCTCGTCTGCGGGCTCGCGCCGGTGCCGCCCGTATGGCCGGAAATCAGGATCGCGTCGGCATGCGCCTTGGCCACCCCCGCGGCAATCGTGCCGATTCCCGCCGCGCTGACCAGCTTCACGCATACGCGAGCACGCGGGTTGATCTGCTTGAGGTCGTAGATCAGCTGCGCGAGGTCTTCGATCGAGTAGATGTCGTGGTGCGGCGGGGGCGAAATCAGCGTCACCCCCGGCGTCGAATGCCGCAGCTTGGCGATCACCTCGTCCACCTTGAAGCCGGGTAGCTGCCCGCCCTCGCCGGGCTTCGCCCCCTGCGCGACCTTGATCTCGATCTCTTCGCAATTGTTGAGGTAATGCGCGGTCACGCCGAAGCGCCCGCTCGCCACCTGCTTGATATTGCTGTTGGCAAGATCGCCATTGGCGCGCCGCGTGAACCGCTCGGCGGATTCGCCGCCCTCGCCCGAAACCGCCTTGGCGCCGATCCGGTTCATCGCGATGGCGAGCGTCTCGTGCGCCTCGGGCGAAAGTGCGCCCAGGCTCATCCCCGGTGTCAGGAAACGGGTGCGGATCGCCTCGCCCGGCTCGACCTGGTCGAGCGGCAGCGGCGTCGACTTGTCGGGGAAGCCTAGCAGGTCGCGCAGGTAGATCGGTGGCTGCTTCTCGATCACATCGACGAAGCGGCGCCATTGCTTCTCGTTGCCGGTGGCACAGGCGGTCTGCAAAGCATGCATGCCTTCCGCGCCCCAGGCGTGGACTTCCTCGCCCGAACGCTGGCGATAGAAGCCGCCGATCGGGAGTTCCGCATTGCGCTGGGCGAAGGCGCGCGCGTGCCGGTCCGCCGCGCTCAGGTGGAGCGATTCATACCCCTCGCCCGAAATCTTGTTGGGCATGCCGGGGAACAGGTCCGCCGTGATCGCGCGGCTGAGGCCGACCGCCTCGAAATTATAGCCGCCGCGATAGCTGGAGATCACCGAAATCCCCATCTTGGCCATGATCTTGAGCAGGCCGTCCGCCAGTGCGGTGCGGAAATTCTCGAGCGCCTGCTCGCGCGTGATGTCGCCGTAAAGGCCGCGTTCGTGGCGCGCGAGCAGCGCGGCTTCGGCCAGGTAGGGGTTCACGGTGGTGGCGCCCACGCCGATCAGCACGGCGAGCGTATGCGTGTCGAGGCATTCGGCGGAGCGGACATTGACCGAGGTGAAGCTGCGCAGCCCCACGCGGGTCAGGTGCGTATGGACCGCCGCCGCCGCGAGGATCATCGGCACGCCGATACGGCCCGGCCCGGTCGCTTCGTCGGACAGGAATATCTCCGCCTTGCCGGCACGCACGAGTCCCTCGGCCTCATCCCGGATGCGCTCGATCGCACGGCGCAGATCGGCAGGCTCACCGGGCGCATCAAAGGTGCAGTCGACTTCGCCAATATTGTCGCCGAAGCCCGCCCGCAGCCGCGCCCAGTCGCGCGAGAGCAGTATCGGGCTTTCGAGCACCAGCACGTTGTCGTTCTGGTCGTCTTCCTCGAGGATGTTGGCGAGGTTCGCGAACCGCGTGCGAAGGCTCATCACATGGCGTTCGCGCAGCGAATCGATCGGCGGATTGGTGACCTGCGCGAAGTTCTG
>PAVA01000088.1 GCA_002712945.1 Citromicrobium sp. | reverse complement strand
GAAGCCGCCGAAGCCGCCGCCGCCGCCACCGCCGCCGAAGCCTCCGCCACCCCAGCTGTCGCCATCGCTGGCGGCATTGAGAGCGGTGTTGATCGCGGTCCACAGCAGCACGTCGCCAACGGCATCGCCCGCGCCATAGCGGCGGCGCCTGCGGCCTTTCTTGCCGCGCCCGAAGATGAAGGCGAAGCCGATGATGAGCAGCACCCAGACGATCGCGCCGCCCCAGGTTGCGGCGGTGCGTTCCTCGTTGCGATCGGCTCGCGCGGCGGCCTCGGCCTCCTCGATTGCGCGCACGGTCGCCGGATCCCTGTCGAGCGCTTCGATCATCTGGCCGACCCCCGCCACGATCCCGCCGGTAAAGTCGCCTTGCTTGAACGCAGGGGTGATCGTGTTGCGGATGATCCGCCCCGCGGTCGCGTCGGTCAGCGTCGGGGTCGAGCCATAGCCGACCTCGATGCGCATCTTGCGGTCCCCTTCGGAAACCAGCAGCAGCGCGCCCTCGTCGGTTTCCTCGCCGCCGATGCCCCAGGTTTCGTAGAGTTCGACCGCGTAGCTTTCGACTGTCTCGCCGCCGAGATCGGGCACGGTCGCGACGATTACCGCGCGGCCCGTCTCGCGGTTATAGGCGGCGAGCTGCTCGGCAAGCTGCGCTTCGGCGGCATCGTCGATCATGTCCGCGCCGTCGTAAACCGGCCCGTCCGGGCGCGGCGGCAGCTCCTGCGCGGCGGCGGGCAGGACCAGCAGCGCGGCCAGCAGCAGCGAGACCGAGGCGGCAAGGCGCGAAATCATCCGGCATTCTCCCGACACAAGGGCGGCAACGGCGCATCGGTGATCGCGGGCCCGGTCGCCGCGCGCTTGAGTTCCTCGACGCCCGCCAGGGTCCCGCCCACCACGTCGCCTTGCTTGAAGAGCGGCAGCATCCGGTCCTCGATAATCGCCTTCGCCTTCAGGTCGGTCACCACCCGGTTCAGCCCGCAGCCGACCTCGATCCGCACCTCGCGATCATTGGGTGCGAGCAGGACGAGAAGGCCCCGATCGGTCTCGGCATTTCCGACGCCCCACTGGTTGAAGGTTTCGAACGCCACGTCCTCGATCGGTCGCCCGTCGAGCGACTTGTCGGTCACGACCACCAGCGCCACCCCGGTCTCGCGCCAATACTGCGTGAGCTCGGCATCCAGCGCGGCCTCCTGCGCTGCCGGGAAGACATCCGCCTCGTCGAGCACCGGGCCATCGGGCCTTGGCGCGACGTCCTGCGCAGTCGTCGGCTGCGAACAGGCGGCGAGCGCCAGCGCAGCGAGTCCGACGACCTTCAGTGGCAGGACGGTGGCCGTGCGCCCGATCAATTATTGTCGCCGCCCAGATCGCTCAGGTCCACGTCGGGCGCGTCTTCCGCTCCAGCTTCGGCCTGGAAGCCTTGCATCGGTTCCGACCCGTAGATCACATTGGCGGCGATGGTGGAGGGGAAGGTGCGGATCGTGGTGTTATATTCCTGCACCGCTTCGTTGTAGCGGTTGCGGGCGACCTCGATCCGGTTTTCCGTGCCTTCGAGCTGGACCATCAGGTCCGCGAAGCGTGCCTGGCTCTGTAGTTCGGGGTATTTCTCGACCGTAACCAGCAGGCGGCTGAGTGCGCCGCCGACCTGGCTCTGCGCCTGGTCGAAACGCGCAATCGCGTCGGGATCGTTGAGATCGTCGGTGGTCAGCTGGACCTGGCTGGCGCTCGCGCGGGCCTCGATCACCTGGGTGAGGATTTCTTCCTCGCTCTCGGCCGAAGCGCGCACGACCTCGACCAGGTTGGGGATCAGGTCGGCGCGGCGCTGGTAGGCGCTCTGCACGTCGGCCCAGCGCGCCTTGGCGTTTTCCTCGGCCGTGGGGACCGAGTTGATGCCGCAGCCGCTCAGCGCGGCGGACATGGTGACAAGGCCGAGCGCGAACAGGATTGTGCGGACGGGATTGCGGAACGCCATCGAGAAAACCTCCCAGGAAATCGGTGTATTGCCAATATACGACACGGACCGGCGCACGCAAGGATTCGTCGCGCGCAATTGCCTTGTCCGGGCGACCATGCCACCGCCGGAAATGCAATCGGAAAAGGGCGATTTCGCATGGGGCTTTTCGGCGAATTCAAGAAGTTCATCGCGCGCGGCAACGTGTTCGATCTGGCGGTCGGCGTGGTCATCGGCGCGGCCTTCGGGCGGATCACTACCTCGCTGACCGAAGGGATTATCATGCCCCTGATCGGGTGGCTGTTCGGCCAGCCCGACTTTTCCAACTGGTTCGTGCGGCTTGGGCCGATCCCCGAAGGCTACGAGGGCGAGGTGGGCAATTACGCGCAGCTGAAAGAGGCGGGCGTCGCGATGATCGGCTATGGCGACCTGCTGACCCAGGTGGTCAATTTCCTGATCCTCGCCGTGGCGCTGTTCCTGATGCTCAAGGCGATCAACCGCCTGCTCGAGGAAATGCAGGAGAAGCAGGCCGAGGCGGAGGAATCGGCCAAGACGCCCGACGTGCCGACCGACCCGCAGCTCGACGTGCTCAAGCAGATCCTCGCCGAGTTGAAGGCGGAGGGCCGCGGGCCGGATTACGCGGCCGACAAGGGGCCGATGGGTTAATGGGGCTTTTTCCGCCTGACGGCGGGGCGGTTCCGGCCCTCTCCCCCTCCCAGCCACCCGATATTTTATCGAGGCATGATCGGGTGGCTGGGAGGGGGAGAGGGCTGGCACCGAAAGCAAGCACACCCCCATCCACTTCACATTAATCCGCGCGGCCCTATATAGGGCAGTGCCGGTTTCGACCGGCTATGGTGATAAACTGCGGTGTATAATAGACGCAATGGACCCGGGGGCAGTACCCGGCGGCTCCACCAGAAGACCCGGCCCGGCAAGCGAGAGGGGCGGGTTTCCTGACGGGGCCGAACCAGGATCGACATGCGTTGAAAGGCATCGTTTTTGCCCGGAATGAGCACTCCGTAAAAAGCTCTTTTCACAAGTGCCAATGACAATGAAGCACTCGCTCTCGCTGCGTAATTTGACGGCCTAACGGCCTGAATTTACAAAGCTAAAGCGCGGTTGGACCGACCGGGCAACAGAACGGATACCGGGGGCCCGGGGGAGCCTAGCAACAGAATCCCCCACCATCTCTTCAAGTTCGGCGCTAGCGGTTCCATGGCCATAGTGGGTTTTCCACTCGGCGGTCTGCGAACTGAAAAAAGGCAATCGCGAAAATGAACGCGAGTGCAAAGCAGCCATATCGCAACTCCGGCATGCCAAACCGGTCGGCTGCTTCGATTCCGCCGACCATCAGTCCGGCACAAGCAGCAATAGCCAGAAGGGTGACGCCTATCGCTGGTATGGTGTCCGGCACGTAATATCCGAGCCGAAGTCTCACGAAGCGGATCGACCAGTCGATTTCGATATTATTGTGAGGCTTGTTTTGCATTCGCTGCCTTGACACTGCCCGAGTGCCTCTATGTTATCGCCTCACCATGGGCGAGAGAAGGGTTATCGGGCTGCCCGCTTTGGCCGGGGCGCCGCCGCCTTCTCCCCGCGCTCGTATTTCAGGCAATCGAGAACCTTGGCCCCGGCCATGAAGACCGCGCCCGAGCAGGCGAGGAACAGCAGTTTTCCGCCCCAGCCGGGATATTCGACAAGGTAGTTCGCGCCGCGCGTCATCGCGCCGAGCGCCAGGCCGTAGATGATCAGGAACGCCTCCAGCCTCGTCTTGATGACGAACAGGCGGGAGATCTTGTGCAGCATCCGGATATCCTTAACGCGCGGGGTCCTTTACCGTCGCAAGCCGCGTGCCAATCGAGGTTTGGGGCGACTCGCGAAGGTTAACGAGGATGCGAGTGTAAGCCTGCCCGACAGGGTTGCCAGTGCGTTAACCAAGTTCGGTCAGATCGAGCGCGTCGAGCAGCGCGGCACGCGCTGCGTGGACCACGTCGGCCAGCGCATCGCTGCCGAGCTGTCCGGGCGCAATGCTCTCGGGCCAGGCCCGTGCGATCACCTTTGCGATCCGGTCGGCCTTTGCCTCGTCGAGCAGGAAGCGCGGGTCGACCGTCGCCGGGTCGGCCACCACCCGCAGCCGCAGGCAGGCGGGCCCTCCGCCATTGGCCATGCTCTGCCGCACGTCGACGGGGATCACCTGCCGGATCGGGCCATTGCCTGCGATCATCTGCTCGCAGAAGCGCCAGACGTTTTCGCTCTCGCGGCATTCGCTCGGCACGATCAGCGCCATGCCTGCCCCGGACCCCGATCCGGGGTCGGGCAGCGTCACCAGCTGCGCGTTGAACAGGTAGGTGCGGATCGCTTCCTCGAGGCTGACCGCATCTTCGGGCACCTCGACCAGTTCGAGCGCGGGGAAAGCCTCGCGCATCGCGGCATAGGCGCCCTGCGGATCGGCGAAGGCGCGCGCGTGGGTGAACAGCACACGCTCGTTGGCGACCGCGACCACGTCGTTATGGAACGCGCCCGCTTCGATGGCTTCGGGGTTTTGCTCGATGAAGAGGGTGCGCGCCGGATCGAGCCCGTGCATCCGCGCCACCGCGCGGCTGGCCTGTTCGTGCTGGCGCGCGGGAAACTTGCCGCCCGGCCTGCCGTAGACGAACACCTCGACGCCCGGCTCGCCGTGGCTCTCGCACAGCCGCATGTGGTTCGCCGCGCCTTCGTCGCCGAAGGTCGGCGGCACTGCATCATGTACCGCGAAGTGGCGCGCGTCGCCGAAGGCAATGTCGAGCTGGGCCTTGGTGTCCTGCCATTCCTGCGCGCGGTGAAGCATGGTGATGAGGTTCGCAGGCGTCAGGTGGCAGCGCCCGTCGTCTGTGTCCGGCGCAGGCGATACGGTCGCCGCATTGGCGGTCCACATGCTCGACGCAGACCACGGCGCGGCGCGCAGCGCGGCGTCCGCCGTCTCGTTCAGTGCCAGTGCGGCGGAGAGCGCAGGATTGGGGCGCGGCAGCGGCAGCAGGAAGCCCTGCGCAAGGCCCCGCTCCATATTGCCGCGCATCTTGGCGAGACCCTGCAGCGCCGCCTCGCGTGGGAAGCTGGTCTGCCCGCGGTGGCTCGCGCTGGCGATATTGCCGAGGCTGAGCCCCGCATAGTTGTGCGAGGGGCCGATGATCCCGTCGAAATTGATCTCTGTGAGCTTCATTCAGAACTCCGCTCGCCCTGAGCTTGTCGAAGGGCTGTGTTTCTCTCCGCGCGCCGCGTTAGAAGAAAGTGCAGGGCTTCGACAGGCTGAGCCCGAACGGGTTTGGCTGGAACGCGCTACTTCGCCACGCTCCACACCGTATCGCCCTTGCCCACGCCCAGCGCCTGTGCGCCGGCCTCGTCGATAGCGATTTCCTCTCCCGAAAGCGCGCGCTTGCCGTAGGTGCAGCGGAAGTCGGTCAGCGTGCCCGTCGCCAGCAGCGCGCGTTCGCTCGCGTCATCGCCGATGCTGTCGAGCGTGCGGGGCTGCGCCTGCGCGACCGAAACCACATCGTCGGTCCGCGCGAGCATGGTCGGGCCACCGTCGAAGATGTCGACGTAGTTCTCGAACCGGAAACCTTCCTTCTCCAGCATCCGCATCGCCGCGCGCCCGGTCGGGTGGGGCAGGCCGATCACCTCGCGCGCATCGTCGTCCAGCATGGCGACATAGACCGGGTGCTTGGGCATCAGGTCGGCGATGAACTGGTTGCCGTTGATCGCGTTGAAATAGTCCGCTTCCTGAAAGCTCATCCCGAAGAAGCGCCCGGCCACCCCGTCCCAGAAGGGCGAGCCGCCGCGATCGTCGATGATCCCGCGCAGCTCGGCGAGCACCCGCTCGGCAAAGCGTGCGCGGTGCATCGCGATGAACAGATAGCGGCTGCGCGCCAGCAACAGGCCGAGCCCGCCCGCACGCTCGTTGGGGTGGAGGAACAGCCCGCCGACTTCGCTGCAGCCTTCGAGGTCGGTCACCAGATGCAGCATTTCCGCGCGCACCGTACGGTCGAGCTCCTTGGAATACTGCGTCAGCGTGTTGAGGCGGTAGGAATAGAAGGGCCAGCGCTGGCCGACCTGCGTCATCAGCTGGCAGGTGCCGCGCACTGCGCCCGTCTCGGTATTTTCCAGCACCAGCACGAAGGTTTCATCGACCAGTTCGTCGCCGGTATTGGCGAAGGCTTTTGCGGAGGTCGCCAGCTTGGCGGCCAGCGCATCGCGGTCGGCGGGCAGGTTGGTGAAGCCGCCGCCGGTCAGCTTGGCCATTTCGTACAGATGCTCGAGGTCGTCCTCGCGCGAGGGGCGGATCACGAAGCTCACAATACGTCTCCCGCCGCCAGTTCATGCAGGACCATGGCCGCCAGCGCCGCGCGTTCCTTCAGCGAGGGCGCGATCATGAACTCGTCGGGCGAGTGGATCTTGCCCCCGCGCACGCCCATCGTGTCGACCACCGGCACACCCGTCGCCGCGATGTTGTTGCCGTCGCACACGCCGCCGGTCGATTTCCAGTCGATTGCCTGCCCCAGCTCGGCGCCGCATTCGCGCACCAGATCGAACAGCGCCTGCGCCTTGCGGTCGACCGGCTTGGGCGGGCGCGAGATGCCGCCGTGGATGGCGATATCGACCTCCTGTGCCTGCTTCACCTCGCCGACCAGCGCGTGCATTTCAGCCTCGAAGCGCTCGGCCGCGGCGGGCTCCTTGGGGCGGATGTTGAACCGCAGCACGGCATGGTCGGGGACGACGTTGTTGGCCGCGCCGCCGTCGATCTTGGCGGGGTTCACGCTGATATCCTCGCGCTGCAACTCCTTGAGCCGCACCGCGAGTGTGGAGGCGGCGACGATCGCATTGCGTCCCTCGTGCGGATTGCGCCCCGCGTGGGCGGATTTGCCCGTGACCGTCAGGCTGTAATTGCCGCTGCCGCCGCGCGCATGGGCGAGCGTGCCCTCGGGCGTCGCCGAAGGCTCGAAGGTGAGCGCGGCGTACTTCCCTTTCGCCGTCCGCTCGATCAGCGGAGCGGAAGAGAGCGAGCCGGTTTCCTCGTCGGCATTGATGAGCACGTCGTAGCCGAAGCGTTTCCAGAAGGTCAGCCCTTCGAGCGCGCGCAGGCTCGCGAGGATGATCGCGAGGCCACCCTTCATGTCGGCCGTGCCGGGACCGTTGAGGGTTTCCTCGTTGAGCCAGGTCAGCTCCTGGAATGGGTGGTCGGCGGGGAACACGGTGTCCATGTGTCCGGTCAGGATGAAGCGGCGTTTCGCTTCGGGCCGGACACGCAGCAGGAAGTGCCTGCCGTTCTGCACCTCGGTTTCCCTGCCTGCCGCATCGACCGCGGTGACCGGCGCGGGTTCTTCCAGCGTGATTTCGCCGGGGAGGATGGAGAAGGCGCTGGTCAATTCGTCCGCCATGCGGGCGAGGCCTTCGAGGTTGGAAGTGCCCGAGTTGATCCGCGCCCAGCGTTCGACATTGGCAAGCATCTTGTCGCCGTCGATCGTGCTGATGACGCGCTGGAGGGGGCCGGAAAGTCTCGTCATGCCGGGGGCCTAGCGCGCGCGGCGCGGCGGGCCAAGGCCGGTCAGGTGGACAGTTCGCGGGCGATGGCTACGAATTCGTCCACGCCCAGCGTTTCGGGGCGGCGCTGTGGGTCTATGCCGAGCGTCTCCAGCGCCTCCATCGCACCGGGCAGCGCTTTCAGGCTCTGGCGCAGCATCTTGCGCCGCTGGCCGAAGGCGGCGGCGGTGAGCGCTTCCAGCTTTGCGGGCTCGACCCCCTCGGGCTGGTCGGCGGGCGTGACGTGGACGATGGCGCTCATCACCTTGGGCGGCGGGGTGAAGGCGCTGCGGTGGACCTTCATCGCCAGCTTCGCAGTGCCGCGCCACTGCGCCAGCACCGCGAGTCGCCCGTAGGCACTGCCACCCGGCTGCGCCACGATCCGCTGCGCCACCTCCTGCTGGAACATCAGTGTCAGCGAAGTCCAGTTGGGCGGCCATTTCTCGCCCCCCAGCCAGCGCGTGAACAGCGCGGTGCCGACGTTGTAGGGCAGATTGGAGAGGATCGCGTAGGGCTCGCCGTTCATAAGCGCGTCGTGATCGAGCTTGAGCGCATCGCCCTCGATCACGGTCAGCTGGCCGGAGAAGGCTTCGGCGAGTTCGGCAAGCGCGGGGAGGCAGCGGCGATCCATCTCGATCGCGGTGACCTGCGCCCCGGCACGCAGCAGCGCGCGGGTCAGCCCGCCGGGGCCGGGGCCGACTTCGAGCACGCGCCGGCCCGACAGATCGCCGGGGATCGCGGCAATGCGGGCCAGCAATTGCTCGTCGAACAGGAAGTTCTGGCCGAGCGATTTGGAGGCGCTGAGGCCGTGGGCCGCGATCACTTCGCGGAGGGGGGGAAGGTCGGGAACCGACATTGTCTAAAACCGCTCGCCCTGAGCCTGTCGAAGGGCCGTCCTTCTTATGTCGGTCTGCATCAAAAGAAAAAGCGATCCTTCGACAAGCTCAGGATGAGCGGTGTGTGTGGATGGAGGCCCGCCGCCGCGCAATCTCCCCCGCCATGCGGATCGCGGCGATGGTCGGCATCGCGCTTGCCTGCCGCTTTCCCGCGATGGCGAAGGCGGTGCCGTGGTCGGGTGAGGTCCGCACCACGGGCAGGCCGAGCGTCACATTGACCCCGTCCTCGAACGCGAGCGCCTTGAACGGGATCAGCGCCTGGTCGTGATACATGCACAGCGCGGCGTCGAAGCTGGCGAGCATCGGCGGGGAGAACAGCCCGTCGGCGGCAAAAGGCCCGCTGGCGTCGACTCCGGCGTCGCGCAGCCGGGCAATCGCGGGTTCGATGATTGTCGCTTCCTCGTCGCCGAAGCGGCCGCCCTCGCCTGCGTGGGGGTTGAGCCCGGTCACCGCAAGCCGGGGCTGCGCGATTCCGAAATCGCGGCGCAGTGCATCGGCCACCACCTCGCCGCGCGCGACGATCAGCTCGGTCGAGAGCGAGGAGACCACATCGCGCAAGGCTACATGGACGCTCAGCGGGACCACCCGCAGGCTCGGCCCCGCGAGCATCATCACGCCCTTGTCCGCTGGCGCACCGCTCAGCGCAGAGACGAACTCGGTTTGCCCCGGACGGGTGAAGCCCACCTCCGCCAGCCGCCCCTTCGCGATGGGCGCGGTGACCACGCCCGATGCGGAGCCCGAGACTGCCAGCATCGTCGCGTCTTCGAGCGAGGCGAGCGCCAGCGCCGCGCCTTCGCGATCCGGCTCGCCGGGGCGGTAGGCGCCGTCACGCTCTCCGAGTACGGGCAGTGCGTGGGGGAAGACCCGCGCGGCATGGTCGGGGCTGGCGATGGGTTCGACCGCAATCTCGAACCCGCGCGCCTGCGCCGCCGCGAGCAATACCTCGCGGCCATGGACCGTGAAGAAGGGGGGCAGCGCGAGCTCCTCGCGCCGCGCCCAGCTTTCGGCGATCAGTTCCGGCCCGATCCCCGCCGGATCGCCGAGCGAGATTGCCAGCGGGCGCGGGGCGTTTGCCGGTTCTGCCACCGCCTCAGTTATATTCGATCAGCGCGTCGTTGCGCAGGTCGCGCAGGAAGCGCTGCGCGCGCTTGCTGATCCGCTCTTCCTCGATCCGGTCCATGATCTGATCGAAGTCGGGCTCGTCCGCAGTCTGCGGATCGTCGCGCCCGCACAGCAGCAGCACGCGCACCCCGTCTTCCATCGATCCGAAGGGCGGCGTGGCCTGGCCGACCTGGAGCTGGAGGAGCGAGGCCTGCAGCTGCTCGGGCAGGTCGCGCACGGTGATCGAATTGTTGTCGACCACGGTCGCGTTGACCGACTGGGCGACCCGGTCGGCATCGCCGCAACCGCGGATCGTGCCGACCGCATCGCTGAATTCCTGCACCCGCGCGGTGGCCTGTTCCTGGCTCATCCCCTGGGGGAAGGTGATCGCGATCTGCTTGAGGCTGAGCGTTGCGTCGCGCGGATCGGCGGTAAGCACCTGCCGCTTGTCGAGCAGCAGCATGATGACATAGCCGCCCGGAATCGCCACCGGGCCGACGATCTGGCCCGGCTGAAGTTCGCGCGCCACCTCGGCCATCTGGTCGGGCAAAGTGGCAAGCCGGACATAGCCGAGATCGCCGCCGACCGCGGCGGTGGTCGATTCCGAATATTGCCGGGCATAGGCCTGGAAGCTGCCGCCCTGGCGAATCTGCTGGATGATCTGGGCTGCGTTCTGTTCGACCGTGGCGGCGGTTTCGGGCGTGGCCGAGAGATAGATTTCGGCGAGGCGGTATTCGTATTGCCCGCGCGATTCCTTCAGCCGCGTCATCGTTTCCTCGACCTCTTCGGCCGAGACGTTGATGAAGGGCGTCACATTGCGGCGCAGCAGCATGCTCCAGGCGATTTCGCCTTGGATCTGGCGCTTGAGCGCGGCGGGAGAGGAGCCCACGCTGATGAGATAGGCGTCCATCTTGCGCGGCTCGCGTGCGAAGTTTTCCTGCGCCAGCGCGTTGTACCGCTCGTTCACCTGTTCGTCGGAGACCTCCATGTCCTGCGCGGCGGCGGCCTGGATCTGCAACGTCTCGTCGATCAGGTTGCGCAGGACCTGCATCCTGAGCGCCTGCATTTCCTGTTCCGAAAGCTCGTTGCGCTCCGACGCGGCGAGCACCAGCGCGACGCGGTGATCGACATCGGTGCCGGTGATGACCGCGCCGTTCACCTTCGCGGTCGCCGTGCGCACGTTGGGATCGTGCTGCTCGAACATCACCACCTCGGCCGGAATGCCGAAGGGATTGGACGGGCTGGTCGCGGTGGGCCGCTGCGTGTCGCCCGCCTGCTCCTGGGCCTGCTCTTCGGCCTGTTCCTGCGCCTGCTGGGCCTGCTGCGCCTGGGCGGCCACCGGCAGGGTGGCCATGGCGAGCGCGCCGATCGCGGCGGAGATTTTCGTCAAAATGCTGTCGGTCACGTAGAAAGCCTGTCGTTCGCTTGAAATCCGGGCGCCGGAGGATGCGCCAGCCTTTGCCTTTTGGCGCCGGAGGCTGAACCTGCGCTGAGTTCGACGGCAGCCTCTAGCGCGTCTGCATCGTGCTGCCAATGCGGCTGGCCGCGCTCTGCCGGGCTATCTGGAGAAGCCGAGGTTGAGCAGCCGGAAGGTCAGCTCGATCGTGTCGCCGCGCAGCGCGTCGCCCTGGCTGACGAAGTCGCGCCGCCAGGTGACGCCCAGATCGATGCAGTCGTCCTGGTAGGCGATGCCCAGGCGCGTGCGGATCGGCTCGAACCCGTCGGCCTGCAGGGTCGGGTCTTCGTCGCGATTGGTCATGTTGACCACCGCCGAACCGAACAGCGACCAGTAGTCGGCGAAGGCAACGCGGCCCGCCGCGCGCAGCTCTTCCCGGTCGCCCAGATCCTCGTTGGTCAGCGGGATGTTCCGGTCGAGCCGCAGGTAGCCGATTTCGGCATAGGTGCGCCGGCTGCCGATGGTCGCGTCGATCTCCGTCCGGCGCGGGGCCAGATTGTCCTTGTCCAGCCGGAAGCGATAGGTGAGCGAGACGAAATCCTTGTAGCGCACGCGGGTGCGCCCGACGATGTCGGAAACCCTGTCGGACAAGCCGGTCCCGTCGGGGAAGATGATCTGCTTGTCGTCGAGCCGGTAGGACTGGCCGATATTGGCGCTGACCCGCCAGTCCGGCTTGGTCAGTTCCCAGTCGATCCCGTAGGTGACGCGCGCGCCATCTTCGTAACGATCGTGCCCCGGAAAGCGGTTGAGCGAGAAGAGGTTCACATCCTCCAGGTCGATCGCGCGCGAATCCTCGTTGGGGATGTCGGTGTTCGAGATCGGCGGGGTGCCGACCAGCTGCACGCGCGGGGTCAGCACCTGCGAGCCGCCGAACAGCGGGCCGACCAGCGGCCACGACACATCGAGCGCGGCGAGCGCGACCGTGCGCCCCTGCCAGCCTTCCGTGCCGCGATAATTGTCGACAGGGGCGAGGGCGGAATCGGAGGTGTGGTAGACGTCCCCCCGCGCCAGCGCGGTCAGCTCGATCACCTGGCCTAGGCCGGTGACGCGGCGCAGCTGCCACTGCGCGCTGGCGAGCGCGCGCTGCATGTCCTGCCCTTCGTCTCTCATGATGCCGAGCGTATTGCCCCGCAGGGTCAGTGTGCCGCCGAGCAGCGGATCTTCGATGCGGCGGCGATAGTCGATCAGCGGAAGCGCGATCGGCATCTCGCCCTGCCGCTGGTCGAGCCGCAGTGTCTGCGTTGCGAACCCGGCGACCGAGAGATAGCTGTCCGCATCGATCCGCTCGACCTCGGCAACCGTGCGCAGGCGATCGTCGCGGCTGATGTCGTAGCGGCGCAGGAAGGTGCGGTCGCTCGCCAGCCGGGTTGAGCCGGTGAAGCTCCAGTTCTCGTCGAACTGGTAACGCCCGTTCACGGCGACATAGCCGCGAAAATCATCTTCGCCCTGGCTGGCCTGGGTGAAGGCATTGATCCGGCGGCTGCGGGTGAGATAGCCGGTCGCCTGGAACGCGCCCTTGTCGCCCAGCTCGCGGTAGGTCGCGGTGGCCATCGGCGGGGCTTCGGTGAAGACATGCGCGCCCAGCTGCAGATCGCGATTATCGGCCAGCCGCCAGTAATAGCTGCTGCTCACCTCTATCCCGTTGGAGCGCGAGATACGCAGGGAGGGCACGACGAAGCCCGAATTGGGCCCGCCGTCGGTGCGCAGCTCCAGCGTGGGGAGCGGCAGGATGCGCTGGCCGAACAGCGAGAAGAAGCCGCCCTCGAACCGTACCCGGTTGGCATCGGGATCGTAGACCACCCGCTCCGCGGTGATCTTCCAGCTCGGCCCCTTGGGGCAGCCCTCCGGCGTGGTCACCGCGCAGCCCGAATAGGCGCCGCGGACCAGCGCAATGCGGCCATCCTCGGTCCGCTCGCCGCTCTCGGCCGCCAGCCGCCCGCCTTCGCGCAGCACCAGCAGCAGGTCTTCGAGCGCGCCGGTCTCGAACGTGTCGGTCAGTTCGAGCTGGCTGGCGTAGAGCTGGTTGCCGTCGCCATCGACGTAGCGGACATTGCCGCTCGCATCGATCCGGCCGGTCGGGCGGTTCCAGCGGACCTCGTCCGCGCGGACCGATCGGTCGCCCTCGCGCAGCACGACATTGCCGCGCGCCACGATGATGTCGGCCGCCGAATCATATTCGAGCGTGTCGGCCTCGAACCCGATCTCGCGGTCCTGCCCGGCGGGCGGCTCCTCGCCCTCGATATAGTCGTTGACCGCTTCCTCCACCCCGTCGCCCTCACCGGCGTCTTCGGGGGCGGGAGAAGGGGCGGGCGTGGGCGTGTCCTGCGCGGCTGCGGGGGCAGCAAGGCCCAGCGCCGCAAGCCCCGCGAAAGCCACGCCGCCAAGCAGCGAGGCGCGGGTCATGAAGGGCAATGGTGCGGAACGATCCGTCGGGCGCATCGCTTGCCTATTGCACTCAGCCTGCCTAATCGCAATCGCACTTGCCGGGGCCCGCGAAAGCAGCCCCCAGAACCGGGTTCGCGTGTGGCTGCCACGCCACGAGCGGTGACATGGTCTTCCCAAGGCCACCCGGGCCGAATTCTTACCTCAGGATACCACCCGCCATGCAATTCACTTTCGCCGACACCCTCCCCGCCGCCGCCGCCCTTGTCGCCAGCATCGCGAACAAGGATTCTCTGCCCGACGGGATCGAACCTGTGCTTGCCGAAGCGGCGAAGCGCGGCCGGTTCAAGGGCTCTGCGGGGCAGTTGGTCGAGGGCTTCGTGGAGCGCGACGGCAAGGTGGTGCGGGTCGCGCTGGCAGGCGCGGGCGATCCCAAGGCGAAGGACCGGCGGGCGAACCTCGAAAAGGCAGGCGGCGCGCTCGCCGCGAAGTTCCTGACCTCGGGCGAAAGCAGCCTCGCGCTCGACCTGACCGGAAGCGATCTGTCGGCGGAGGACGCGGCGGCGGTTCTCCTCGGCCTGCGGCTGCGCGCCTGGCGGTGGGATGTGTACCGCACGACCCAGAAGGAGGCCGAAAAGGTCTCGCTCAAGGGCGTGGTCGTGGCGGGCGCGCCGGACGGCACCGAGACCGCGTGGGAGCGCGAGAGCGCACTCGCCGAAGGCGTCGAGTTCACCAAGGAACTGGTCACCGAGCCTGCCAATATCCTCTACCCCGAAAGCTTCGTCGAACGTTGCCGCAAGGCGCTCGACGGGACCGGGATCGAGATCATCGTGCTGGACGATGCCGAGATGGAAAAGCTCGGCATGGGTGCACTGCTCGGCGTCGGGCAGGGTTCGGAACGCCCCTCGCGCATCCTCGCGATGCGCTGGAATGGCGGAGCGGACGGCGACAAGCCGACGCTGTTCGTGGGCAAGGGCGTCACCTTCGATACCGGCGGCATCTCGATCAAGCCGGGGCCGGGCATGGAAGACATGAAGTGGGACATGGGCGGCGCGGGCGCGGTCGCCGGTGCGATGGTCGCGCTCGCGAAGCGCAAGGCCAAGGCGAATGTCATCGGCGTGTGCGGCCTCGTCGAGAACATGCCCGACGGCAATGCCCAGCGCCCCGGCGACGTGGTCACCACGATGAGCGGGCAGACGGTCGAGGTCATCAACACCGATGCCGAGGGGCGGCTGGTGCTGGCCGATGCGCTCCACTGGGCGCAGGAGGAGTTCAAGCCCGCCGCGGTGATCGACCTCGCGACGCTGACCGGCGCGATGCTGATCTCGCTCGGCAACGAGCAGGCGGGGCTGTTCTCCAACGACGATACGCTGGCCGAGCGGCTGCTGGCGGCGGGCACGACCAGCGGCGACAAGGTGTGGCGCATGCCGATCGGCCCGGCCTACGACAAGCTGATCGACTCGCCGATCGCCGACATGAAGAACGTCGGCCCGCGCGAGGCCGGATCGATCACCGCCGCGCAGTTCCTCAAGCGCTTCATCAAGGACGGCACGCCCTGGGCGCACCTCGACATTGCCGGGATGGCGTGGTCGGGCAAGCCGGGCGCGACCTGGGGCAAGGGCGCGACGGGCTATGGCGTGCGGCTGCTCGACCAGTATGTTCGCGACGTTCTCGAAGGCTGACGGGCGTGTCCCCGGCCTCAAGCAGCGAAGCGGTAGGCCGACAAAAATGAAAGTCGATTTCTGGCTTCTCTCCCGCGATCCGGCGGAGCGCGTGGTGGCGATGATCGCCGAGCGCGTGCTGGGCGACGGCGAGCGGGTGCTGGTGGTCAGCGGCGATGCTGCCCAGCGCGAGGGGCTCTCCGCCGCCCTGTGGGAGCACAAGCCGGAGGCTTTTCTGGCCAACGGGCAGGCGGGCGGGGCGCACGACGCGGCCCAGCCGATCCTGATTGCCGACACATGCGAAGCGCCGAACGGCGCCTCCGCCTGCATCCTCGCCGACGGGCAATGGCGGCCCGAGACGCTGGAGGGCGATGCGTTCGCGCGGGTGTTCCTCCTCTTCGGCGAGGAACAGCGCGAGGCGGCGCGCGGGGCGTGGCGCGAGGTCAGCGCCAGCGAGGGCCTCGAACGCAGCTTCTACGAGCAGGAGGGCGGGCGCAGGGAGAAGGGCGCCTGAGCGCCAGGCAGCCGGTCGCACCTTGCCGTGCGCGTGGAAGCTGCTAGGGGCGCGCGCGAAGGATTTTCTCCCCCTACAAGACGAAGGATTACCCCCATGGCGGTTACCCGCACCTTTTCGATCATCAAGCCCGATGCCACCCGCCGCAACCTGACCGGCGCGGTCACCAAGATGCTGGAAGAAGCCGGCCTGCGCGTCGTCGCGTCCAAGCGCATCCAGATGACAGAGCAGCAGGCGAAGGACTTCTACGCCGTCCATGCCGAGCGCCCGTTCTACGGCGATCTCGTGTCCTTCATGACCTCGGGTCCGGTCGTGGTGCAGGTGCTCGAAGGCGAGGATGCCGTGAAGCGCAACCGCGACATCATGGGCGCGACCAACCCCGCCGATGCCGCCGAGGGCACGATCCGCAAGGCCTATGCCGAATCGATAGAAGCGAACTCCGTGCACGGATCGGACAGCGACGAGAACGCGGCCAAGGAAATCGCGTTCTTCTTCAGCGACGACGAGATTGTCGGCTAAGCTACTCTAGCCTTCGCAATCACGAAAGGCCGCTCCGTTTGGGGCGGCCTTTTCTCTTCTGGGACTGGGTGGGGAGCGGACGCTACTCTTTCCGGTCGAGTGACCGGCGAAGCGCCCGCCAATACGATGTGAAGCCAATGCCCACTATGGCCACCGCCCATCCAACGCTGAGCCAAAACCAACCGTGCCAAACGACTCCGCGAGACCAGCCGATTTCATCAGCAGCGATGAGGGGCACGAAAGGCACCAGCGCCAGCAGGAAGAATTTGGAATCGATACGTTTGGATTTGACGAAGCCGCCTAAACGTTGGCGTGCCGTTCGCCGGTCGGTCATTTGCCACAGAGCGGTCTCTTGCTGGCGCGACCATTGACCAGTGAGCTTCCTCACCGCCTGTCTGAAACCGAACATGCCTTTATCTTACAGACGATCAACCAACGTTCGCAATCCAATCACTATCCGCCCTAAAACTCGTCCGCCGCGTCCATCAGCCGGGTCAGGCGGCGCGGTGCGACGGCGCGCCACGAGCGCTCCAGCCAGTGCCGCACCTGGTCCCAGTCGCAATCGGGGCGGTTGAGTGCGATGCCGACCCACCCGCTCGCGTGGTAATAGGCCGGCCGGAAAAAGGTGTCCGGGGCGCTCTCGACCAGATCGGCCAGCTCGTCCTGCCCGCTCGTCTTGACGAGCACTGCGATCTGCCGCGCGCCGTGGTGGCGATCCGCGAAATGGGCGAAGAACTTGCCGCTCTTGCCCGCAATCTTGAACCCGGGCGAGCCGTGGCTGGCCTGTTCCTCGGCCTCGGGCAGCGCCAGCGCCATTTCGCGCACGCGGTGCAGCAGCCAATCGGGATCGTAGGGGCGCGAGACATAATCGGCGAGCACGCGCGGGTAGAGCTGGTGCTCGGCCACCTTGACGCGCAGTGCGAGGCTTTCGGGCGTGTCGCCCGCCATGATCGCGACCTCGGCGCGGCCCAGCACCTCGCCCCCGTCGAGTTCTGTCGTGACGAGGTGGACCGATGCCCCCGCCACCTCGTCGCCCGCCTCCAGCGCGCGGGCGTGCGGGTCGAGCCCCTTGTACTTTGGCAGCAGCGAGGGATGGATGTTGAGCATCCGCCCCTCCCAGCGCTCTACCATCGCATCGCCGAGCACCCGCATGTAGCCCGCCAGAGCGACGAACTGAGCCCCGCTCTCGCGAATCGCGGCATCCATCGCGGCGTCGTGCTCCGCGCGGTCCATGCCCTTGTGCGAAAGCGCGAAGGTGGGCACGCCCTCGGCCTCGGCCAGTGCGAGCCCGCCCGCATGCGGATCATTGCTGGCGACCAGCACGATCTCGAAGGGCATGCCCCCGGTCTTCACGCCAAGGCGGCTGGCATAGAGCAGCGCGGCCATGTTGGTCCCGCTGCCCGAGATCAGCACCGCGACCTTCGCGCGCGGGCGACCGCCTTCAGAGGTCATGAGGCTCAGTGGTCATGCGAGGCGGTCCAGTCGGATTGTGCGGACCACAGCCCGGCGGTGCCATGCACCTCGCAGCCGCGCGTGCCCGCCTCGACCTCGCCGATGGCGAACACGGTTTCGCCCGCTTCTTCGAGCCGCGCGGTCACCGCCTCTGCATTCTCCTCGCGCACCATCAGCACCATGCCGATGCCGCAGTTGAAGGTGCGCGCGAGTTCGCCCGGCTCGATATTCCCCTGCGCCTGCAGGAAGGCCATCAGGCGGGGAAGCGCCCAGCGGTGGGCGTGGACTTTCGCGCGGCAGCCATCGGGCAGCGCGCGCGGAATATTCTCCAGCAGGCCGCCGCCGGTGATATGCGCCATCCCGTCGATCAGGCCATCGCGGATCAGCGGCAGAAGGCTGGCCACGTAGATTCGCGTCGGTTCCATCAGGTGTTCGACCAGCAGCTTGTCCTGATCGAACAGGGCGGGGCGGTCCATTGTCCAGTTCTTGTCCTCGGCCAGCCGCCGCACGAGCGAGAAACCGTTGGAATGGACGCCCGAACTGGCGATGCCGAGCAGGACATGGCCGGGCGCGATGTTCTCTCCGGTCAGTTGCTCTCCACGCTCCACCGCGCCGACGCAGAAGCCCGCGAGGTCGTAATCTCCGGCGGCATACATGCCCGGCATTTCCGCCGTCTCGCCCCCGATCAGCGCGCAGCCCGCCTGCCTGCAGCCATCCGCTATCCCCGCGATCACCCGCTCGGCGACACCGCTTTCGAGCGTGCCGGTGGCGAAATAGTCGAGGAAGAATAGCGGTTCCGCGCCCTGCACGATCAGATCGTTGACGCACATGGCGACCAGATCGATGCCGACGCTATCGTGCCGGTCGTGATCGATGGCGAGCTTGAGCTTGGTGCCCACGCCATCATTCGCCGCGACCAGCAGCGGGTCTTTGAAGCCGGCGGCCTTCGGGTCGAAGAAGGCGCCGAATCCGCCCAGTTCGGCATCCGCGCCGGGCCGGGCCGTCGCGCGCACCAGCGGGCCGATCGCCTTGACGAGCGCGTTGCCCGCCGCGATCGAGACGCCTGCGCCTTCGTAGGTGTAGCTTTTTTCGGGATCGCTCATGCGGGCCACGTCTTACGCTTTCGCGCTTGGAAATCCATCGCCACTTGGGCAAAAGGCTGCCACCTTTCCCCGATGACCCTGCCAGCCCCCACCTTGCCGCGTATCGCCCTCGCTCTGCTCGCCCTCGCGAGCGTGCTGGCAGCGCTATATGCGGGCGGGGCCTTCGCGCAGGTCGAAGGCGATCGCGGCATCGCCCCGCTGATGGCCAGCACGGACATCAATGTCGGCGGGATCGAGGTGAACATTTCTGCCGATAGCGCCGAGGAAGCGCGCCAGCAGGGCTGGCGAGAGGCGCAGCGCAAGGCGTGGGAAAAGCTGGGCGGACCGGAGCTTTCGGACAGCCAGATCCAGGGCCTCGTCTCGGCCATCGTCATCCAGCACGAGGAAACGGGGCCGAAGCGCTACGTCGCGACGCTGGGCGTTGCGTTCGACCGGCAACGCGCGGCGGGCTATCTCGGGCGTTCGGGCGAAACGCGCCGGTCCGCGCCGATGCTGCTGCTGCCGGTGACGCTGAGTGCGGGGAGCGAGCTGATGTATCAGCAGGTCAATCCGTGGCAGCGCGCCTGGGCCGAGTACCAGCCGGGCGCGAGCCGGATCGACTATGTCCGCCCGGCCGGGGCGGGCGGCGAATCGCTGCTGCTGACCTACGGGCAGACCGGCAGGCGCAGCCGCAACTGGTGGGCGACGATTCTCGACCAGTTCGGGGCGGCGGACGTTCTCGTTCCCATTGCGGAGCTCGATTACGCCTATCCCGGCGGCCCGGTGACCGGGCGCTTCACCGCCCGCTACGGCCCGGACAATACCTATCTCGGCAGTTTCACCATGCGCGTCGGCAACCCGCGCCAGCTGCCTGCGATGCTCGAGCGCGCGGTGGAGCGATTCGACGAGATGTTCGTCGAGGCGCTGGCCGAAGGCACGATCCGGGTCGACCCGACGCTCAGCCGGGGGACCGGCACGATCGATGCCAATGTCGCCCGCCTGATCGAACAGAGCCGCGCCATCCTCGCCCGGGCCGAAGCCGCGCAGGCCGCCGCGAACCGTGCGCGCACGCAGGAGGAAGAGGACACCGCCGACGCCAACGCCGCGCAGGCCAGCGCCGCGTCGGGCGAAGAGGGTGCCAGCGTGGTCAACCTGTTCATCAGCTTCCCGACCCCCGATGCCGAGGCCTTCGATGCCGGGCTTTCGACCGTCCGGGGTACTCCGGGCGTGCGCGGAGCCTCGGTCTCCAGTACCGCCATCGGCGGCACTTCGGTGATGAGCGTGACCTATGCGGGCACGATCGACGATCTGGTCGGCGCGCTTGCCTCGCGCGGGTACAACGTCCAGCGCGCGGGCAATAATCTCACCCTCAGCCGCTAGGCGGGGGCGCAGCCGTGGCCCGTTCCGTATCGCAGATCGCGCTCCCCTTGCCCCCTGCGCGCGAGGGCGACCCGTCGAGCATCGTCATCGGCAGCGCCAATCTCGGCGTGGTCGAGGCGCTGCGCGATCCCTCCGCCTGGCCGTTCCGGACCGCTATTCTGCGTGGGCCCGCAAGGTCGGGCAAGTCGCTGCTGGGGCGTTGGTTCGCCGCTTCGGGCCTCGGCGAGACGATCGACGGCGCGGATACCCTCGACGAGACCGCGCTGTTCCACCGCTGGAACCGCGCGCAGGAGCAAGGCACCGCACTGCTGCTGATCCCCGATGGGGGAATCGAAGAGGGGGCGCCCTGGGAGATCGCGCTGCCCGACCTGAGATCGCGGCTGGGCGCGGCGCTGGCGCTTGAAATCGGGGCACCCGACGACGAAATGATGCGCGATCTGATCGTCAGCCATGCCGAACGGCGGGGACTCGTGTTGGGTGAGGATGCGCTCTCCTACGTGGTTCCCCGGATGACGCGCAGTTTCGCCGCCGCCGAACGCTTTGTTGCCGCACTGGACCGTCTCGCTTTGGAACGACAATCGCGCCCTACACGCAACCTGTGCCGCGACGCCCTCGAATCGATCGATGGCCCGGCCCAAGGCCGCTTGCTTTAGGTTAGGAACGGTGAAACACTCATGAGACGATGTTCGTGGGTCTGATCGACTATCTCGACTCCGTGAAGAAGCGGGACCCCGCGCCACGTTCGCGGTGGGAAGTGCTGCTCTATCCCGGCGTGCTGGCGCTCGGGCTGCACCGCGTGGCGCACTGGCTGTTCGAGGCGCGGCTGTATTTCCTCGCGCGGCTGGTCAACCACTTCTCCCGCTTCCTGACCGCGATCGACATCCATCCCGGTGCGAAGATCGGCCGCTATTTCTTCATCGACCACGGCTTCACCGTGATCGGCGAGACCGCCGAGATCGGCGACTGGGTGACGATCTACCAGTGCGTGACGCTGGGCGGGACCAACCCGGCCAACGGGCAGGGCGGCAAGCGCCACCCGACCATCGGCGACTATGCCATCATCGGGTCGGGCGCGCAGGTGATCGGCCCGATTACCGTGGGCGAACGCGCGCGGATCGGCGCCAATGCGGTTGTCACCGACGATGTGCCCGACGGCGCGACGATGATCGGCATGAAGGCGCGCTCCACGCTCGTCCCCGCCGAGGAATGGCTGCGCGAGTTCATCCCCTACGGCACGCCCTGCGACGAGCCGTGCGAGGACCAGAGCGCGAGCGGCAAGCGCCGCACCGATGCGCTGGAGGCCGAACTGGCCGAGCTTCGCGCCGAGGTCGAAGCGCTCAAGGCGAACCGCTCCGATCCGCCGCAGGGCGGGATACGCCGCAGCGGGACGGGTAGCTGATGGCGGCCACGCCCGGCGGTACGATCCTGTCCTTTCCCGGCGCGCGCCCCAGCCAGGTGGGCTTTGCGCGCGAGGAACTGACTCGCATTCTCGATCTCTACGGACGCATGGTCGCCGCCGGTGAATGGCGCGACTACGCGATGGACTTCGGCCGCGATGCCGCGAGCTTTGCAGCCTTTCGCCGCGCCGCAGAGCGCCCGCAGGCGCGGCTGGAAAAGCGACCCGCTCTGCGCAACAAGCAGGGCATGTGGACCTTGTTCGGCGAACATGGCCAGGTCTTGAAGCGCGGGCACGATCTCGCGAACGTCCTCGCCCCGCTCGAGCGGCGGCTGGTCAAGGCGATCGACGACTAGCGGCTCAGCGGGCCGGCGCGAGGGTCGGCATGTCGCCTGCTGCGATCCGCCGGAGGCGCGCAACACCGGCCTCGTCCGCCTGCTCCGCCAGCTGCGCGAGCGCGGCGCGGTAAGCCGCTACGGCGGCGTCTTCCGCATCGACCGGCAGATCGGGCACGACGCCCGTGCCTTCCCAGTTCGTTCCGGTGATCGCATTGACCGCCCGGCCCGAGGGCATGAAGACCTCGTAGTGATCGCCGAGTTTCACCGAGTCGCCCGGATTGGCCGCCCCGGCGCTGCGTTCGCCCACCACCCTGGCTCGGCCCAGAGCCTGCAGCTCGTAGGCTATCGCCTCGCTCGCCGAAACGGTGCGCGGGCCGATAACGACATATACCGGGCGGTCAGGGCCGTAATATCCCGCGCCGGTGACCACGCGCGACCAATATTCCTCGTCCTCGTCGTTACGCCAGTCGAAGCTGTTGAGGAGTCGCGGTTCGCCCTCGATCAGCCGGGATACGATCTCTGCGACCATCTCGGGCGCGCCGCCCTGGCTGCGACGCACGTCGATCACCAGTGCGTCCGTTTCCGCGACCATTGCGAAAGCAGCCTCGACGGCGCGCATGCCCCCCTCGATCGGGGCGAAGGTTTCGATGTGCATGTAGCCGACATTGCCTGCCAGGACCCGGACATCGCGGAATCCCTGATTGGTCCGGGCCATTGCTGCGCGAAAGCGCGCGTCGTTGGAGGCCTCGTCGACCTCGCCCAGCGGCTCCTCCGAATAGGCGACATTGAGATGCCCGTCGTCGTAGACCGAGCGTGCGACCGACTCGAGCGCTTGGGCCAGATCGTCCCCTTCGAGACGGCGGGCCTCTTCGGTGCGCGCGAATTGCTCCAGCGCGTCGCGCATCTTTGCGCCCCTTTCGGGATCGACATACTCGGCGGCCAAGCGCTCGCCCAATGTCCGGGCGAGGGTGGGGCCGTCCTGCGCGTGGGCGGCCGTGGCCAGCAGGGCGAGGGGGATCAGAAGTAGGGATCGCATGTCACGGGCCTCCGGGATTTGGCCCATGATGCGTAATCGCGCCGGACAGGCAGCGGAACTCGACGGATAGCCGACCGGCAGCGACCAACCGCCGGTCGGCTATGGTTGGGGGGCTACGCCGCGACCAGCACCGGCTCGCTGCTCGGCAGCGCATCGCGCCAGTCCTCGGGCACGATACCCAGCACGGCCCGGCGGATCGGCGCCCAGAAGGCCGAGAGCGTGAGCAGTGCGGAGCCGATCACCAGCGCGGTGAGGGCCACGGTCAGCTCGACCGCGCCGAACTCGTCGAACAGGTAGCCGAGCGCGAACAGCACGTAGATTAGCGCGGAGACGAGCAGCGCGCGGCGGTCCACGATCAGCGCGACGATGCCGAAGACGATGTAGATCGCCAGTACCGCGATGGCCTTGGCGACGCCGATGTCGGACCCGTCGACCACGCCCAGCCCGTAGAAGATGGGATGCGCGATCATCGGTGCGGCGAGCAGGTGGAGCCAGAAGGCCACGTCGCTGCGCCGGGTTGTCCGCTCCCGGTCTTTCAGATCCCACCACATCGCGAAGGCGAAGACGGCGAGGCCTGCCGCCAGGGTCAGCCACAGCATGATCGTTTCGGCATCGCCGTCGAGCGGGTCGAGCGCTGCGAGAATGAGCCCGATCAGGGTCGCGGCGAGCGCGGCGGAGCCTGCCGCCACGGTAATCGGCACCTTGAAGCGCAGCCAGTGGAGCCAGGCGGCCAGCGCGGCCATCACGCCCGCGCCGGCGATGAAATAGCCCGCGACATTGTTGCTCTGCTCGGTTCCGACGAGCGCAACGCCCAGCGCGGTCGCACCCACGAACACGCCCGCGACGAAGCCGAGCAACAGGATGATGCTGGGTAACGCCATGCGACGCCTGCGGGTGAAGAACTCCGCCAGCGGCCACGCGGTGAGGGCGACGAGGCCCCCCGCGATGGCAATGGAGAGAGCGGTGCTCAGGCCGTCGAGCCGGTGGTACTCGGCCATCTGCTCCTGCGTGAACTCGGCGTCCCAGTGCCAGGCGGGCACTTCCACCAGCATGCCGCCGATCTGCTGCCCGATCGCGCCCGCGGCGAACAGCATGATGCAGATGCCGATCGCGACGAAGATGTCGTTGAAGGAATTGAGGAGCCGGAAATTCTCCTCGTCCCCGCGCGAAATGCCGCGCACCTCGCTCATATGCGCGCGAAACGCCGCTGCGGCATCCTCGCTCAGCGCCCCTGCCTCGACGGCGGAATTGATATCCTCTTCCGAATACACCGGCCAAGCCTCCCCTGCTTGTTGATCGGGGGAAGTTACGGCTGGTGTATTAGCGTGTCAATACAGCCCGACGGAGCCTGTCCGCCGTTGGTCGGGCTGGCCTAGTCGAAGACCTCGCGCACATTGACCACGGTGTTCTGCGCAGCGGTGATCTCGCGAATGATCTTGCGCAGCAGGAAAGCGGAGGCGATCAGCACTCCGGTCGACACGGCGGCCAGCACCGCGCTGACCATCATGTTATCGCCGGCGCCGTAGGAGCTGATCCGCATGCTGACATTCGACAGGATGCCGCCGATGATCCAGCACGCCCACCACGCGGCAATGTCGCCCGGTGCGGGATCGCCATAGCTGTCGGCCTCGAAGTGGCTTTCGCTCCACAGCTCGCGCATCGCCTGGAACGGCTTGAACAGGTTCATGATGGGCACGAAGAACCAGCCGACCGCCCAGCCGGGGGAGGTTTCCAACTCGATCCCCCGGTCGCGCAGATTGGCATGCGCGCGGTAGATCCACATGCTTATCAGCACGACCGAGACGATGAAGACGACGAGGAACAGGATCGCGGCGATGCCGTAGAGGCGTGCCAGCGGGCCGGGCACGGGGCTCAGCAGGTCGACCACGCCTGCCAGTTCAAGCAGCTCGAGCCCCAGCATGATCGCCGAGACGCCGATATAGGCGAAAATGGCAATCTCGGCGTTGCGAGCGCGAGAAGCCAGCCGCGCAAGGCCATTGTCCGCGCCGCCCACGGCGGCGGATACGTCCGTCGAATTCATTCAAAATGCCCCCTCGGGGTCGAGCCGACAGGTGCGCGGCCCGCTTGCCCCGGGGGGGAGCTTATTCGGTTGGGCTATCGCGCGCCATCGGAAAAGCGCGCGGCCCTTCAGTGGCTTAGCCGCGGGCGCTGCTCGGGCCGCTGCCGGTCACCTTCTGCATCGCGGTGAGGATCGCGCCCGACTGTTCCTGGCCCGACTGCGGAGCCTTGAGGTTGGAATAGTCGCTGATCTTGTCCCAGTTCTCGGCGAAGCCTTCGACCGTGCGCTCGCCCTCGGGCAGCCACACCGCGTCGTTCATCACCACCCATGCCGAGTGGAAACCACCCGCGCCCGCGCCGACGATGGCGTTGGTCGGCGCGTCCTCGCTGACGAGGAACAGCGCTGCGGGGACCACGTTTTCCGGCGCGAACAGCTCGAAGGCTTCCTTGGGGAACAGATCCTCGGTCATCCGCGTGCCCGCCACGGGGCTGAGCGTGTTGACCTTGATGTTGTACTTCGCGCCTTCGAGCTGGAGCGTCTTGGTCAGCCCGGCAAGGCCCAGCTTGGCCGCGCCGTAGTTCGCCTGGCCGAAATTGCCGAAAAGGCCGGTGGAGCTGGCGGTCATCAGCACGCGGCCATAGGCCTGCTCGCGGAAGGTTTCCCAGCATGCCTTGGTGGCGTTGGCCGATCCGTTGAGGTGCACGTCGACGACGAACTTGAAATCGGCCGGCTCCATCTTGGCGAAGCTCTTGTCGCGCAGCACGCCCGCATTGTTGATGAGGCAGTGGACGCCGCCCCACTTTTGCTTGGCGTCGGCGACCATCTTTTCCATCTGTTCGTATTCGGTCACGCTCGCGCCGTTGGCCATCGCCTCGCCGCCCGCGCGCTCGATCTCCTCGACGACTTCCGCTGCGGCGTCGGACGATCCGGTGCCGTCGCGCGCGCCGCCCAGATCGTTGACCACCACCTTCGCGCCGCGCCGCCCGAGTTCGAGCGCGTAGGCACGGCCCAGGCCGCCGCCTGCGCCGGTGACGATGGCGACTTTATCTTTGAACGAGATGCTCATGGGGTCTCTCCGCTTGGCGTTTCTACACAGAAAATCGGCTG
>PAVA01000087.1 GCA_002712945.1 Citromicrobium sp. | reverse complement strand
GCGATACCGATTTCGACAATCGGTCGACGAATTCGCCCTTCGGCGAGTTCCAGCTCTACAACTACACCGCCACCGTTCGGCGGAACGGCACCGCGATAACCTCCCCCAGCGATTACTGGCACATCCAGCCCGATACGATCGCCGGCTGCCTCGCGGATCTGGGCAATGGGCTGTGCGCCGACAACAGCACCCAGAATTCTGCCAACGACGAGGACCGGCTCTACCGATACAATACGGCGAATGATCGCTGGCTCGCCGGCGATACCGAGCGCTTCAATGCCTTTCTCTTCGGCAACCATGAATTCGAGGGCGGGTTGGAAGCCTTTGTCGAGGCCGGTCTCTATCTCTCCGACTACACCACCTACCGGGAAGCGGACGCGCCGCTGAACGCGGTCGATATCATCGTCCCCGCCAACAATTACTGGAACCCGTTCGGCCCGGTCACCTTCTCCGACGGAAGCGCGAATCCCAATCGCCTGCCCGGCCTGAATATTCCCGACGAAGGCGTGGCGATGATCCTGAACGACTATCGCTTCGTCGATGCCGGGCCGGAGGTGATCGAGGTCAAGAACACGAATTACCGCCTGCTTGCGGGATTGCGCGGCGAGGTCGACGGCTGGGACTGGGAAACGGCGATGCTGTGGTCCGAAGCGACCACGGAGGACAAGTCGAACCGCATCAGCAACACCTTGCTGCAGCAGTCGCTCGCGCTCGAAACGCCCTCGGCCTACAACGTGTTCAACGGGGGCAACCTGGCCGATTTCTCCAACGGCGACGGCACCCCGAACGACCAGGCGATCATCGATGCGATCACAGTCGACGCCTATCGCACCAACAAGAGCCAGCTCGGCCTGTGGGATCTGCGCATCTCGCGCCCCGACCTGCTGCAGCTCCCGGCCGGCGATGTCGGCGTCGCCTTCGGCGGCGAATTTCGCTACGAAGCGTTCAACGACGATCGGGACGAACGCCTCGATGGGACGATCACGTTCACCAACCCGGTTTCGGGCGAGGAATCGACCAGCGATCTGCTCGGCTCCAGCGCCACGCCCGATTCCTCCGGCGACCGCGACGTTGCCTCCGCCTATCTCGAATTTGCCGTGCCGGTCATCAGTCCGGACATGGACATCCCGCTTGTCGAGCGGATCGACGTCCAGCTGGCGGCACGCTTCGAGAGCTATTCCGATGTCGGGTCCATCCTCAAGCCCAAGGTCGCGGCTGCATGGACGGTCTTCCCGTGGCTGAAACTCCGCGGCTCGTACTCGGAGGGCTTCCGCGCGCCGAACCTCGTGCAGATCAACGAGAATGGTCTCGAGCGCAGCAATGGCCGGCTCGACTATATCCGGTGCGAAGCCGATATTCGTGCCCAGCGCATTGCTACCATCGACGATTGCGGTCGCTCGCAATCGGTCGTGAGCGAGCGGCAGGGCAGCCAGGAGCTTGGTCCGGAAACCAACAATACCTATTCGCTGGGTGCGGTTTTCCAGCCCAACATCGCCAACGGGCGCTTCGGCACCCTGATTGCCACCGTGGACTACTGGCGGATCAACCAGAACGACGTCGTCGGGATCTTCGGCGACGACAACCAGATCGCCTACGACTATCTGCTTCGCGTTCGTGGCTCGTCCAATCCGGCGGTCATCCGCGAAGCGCCGACCCAGGACGATATCGACAATTTCGCCGGGACCGGGCTGGAGCCGGTGGGCGAGATCGTGCGGGTGCTGGACAATTACCTCAACCTGCTGCCCAGGCAGATCGAGGGGATCGACTTCACCCTGCTCTACGATCTCGACGACACGGCCATCGGCGATTTCAAGCTCAACGTGAATGCAGCCCACCTGCTGCGCTTCGACCAGGAGCCTTCGCCGATTGCGCAGGCGATCATCGACGCGCAGGAAACCGGCGAGATCACCTCCGGCTTCGTCGTCGATGGCGCCAACGGCCTTCTGCGGCAGGACGGCAACCCGCTCTGGCGCCTGACGACGTCGCTGACCTGGCGGCTCGGCAATTTCGGCGCCGGGGTCTTCGGCCGCTACGTCAGTTCGGTGTACGATACCGGGGCGACGCTGAGCGATGGCACGCAGTTCGTGGTCGATGACTGGGCCTACGCGAATGTCTATGTCCAGTACACCTTCGACGAGGGGGCGATGGACGGCACCCGCTTCCGGATCGGGGCCCGGAACGTGACCAACGAAGATCCGCCTCTGGCAGACAGCAGCTTCGGCTATCTCGGGGGTCTCCACTCGAACCGCGGGCGCTACTGGTACGCGTCGGTTCGCAAGCGGTTCTGATCCGGCGATGGCCGCCCTGCGCGCTCTGGCGACGGTATTCGCGGGCCTGCCGCTGATATTGTCGCCGCTGCCGGCCCTGGCCGAGCCGCTCCGCGCCGATGTGCTGATCCGGGGAGGTGTGGTTCACGACGGTTCGGGCGAACCCGGCCGCCTCGCCGATGTGGCCATCCGGGCGGATCGGATCGTCTATGTCGGCCCGAAGGGAGCCGAGGCGGTCGAAGCAGGGGAAACGATCGATGCCGCGGGCATGCTGGTGGTGCCCGGTTTCATCGACCCCCACACCCATGCCGACGGCGACCTTTCCTCCGAAGATCCGGCACGGCGGGCCAACCCGGCCTTCCTCCATCAGGGGGTTACGACGGTCGTGATCGGCAATGATGGCGGCGGCACGCCCCGCATCGCCGAGGTGGCCGCCCGTCTCGAGCGGAGCGGGATCGGTACCAATGTCGGGCTGCTCGTGGGGTTCGGCACGGTCCGGGCCGAAGTGGTCGGCGATGCGGACCGCGCGCCCGATGCCGCCGAACTGGCCGCGATGAAGGCTCTCGTGGCGGGCGCGATCTGCGAAGGCGCGCTCGGGCTTTCGACCGGCCTGCACTACGCCCCGCAATCTTTCGCGGACACCGCAGAGGTCGCCGCACTGGCGCGCGAAGCAGGCAAGCGCGGCGCGATCTACGACAGCCATCTGCGCGACGAGAGCAGTTATTCGATCGGGCTCGAGGCCTCGGTTGCCGAAGCGCTCGAGATCGGTCGGCTGTCGGGCAGTGCAGTGCATATCGCCCATATCAAGGCGCTCGGCCCGGATGTGTGGGGGCGCAGCGAAGCCGTGATCGCGATGATCGAACGCGCCCGCGCCGGGGGCCAGCAGGTCACCGCCGATCAATATCCGTGGCGAGCCTCGGGCACGCGGATCAGCAATGCTCTCGTCCCGCGCTGGGCGCTCGACGGCGGAATGGCCGGCCTGCGTCTGCGGTTGAAAGACCCGGAAACCGCACAAGGCCTGCGCGCCGAGATGCGCGAGAACCTGCGCCGTCGCGGCGGGGCCGAAAGCCTGCTGCTGACGCGGGGCTTCGGCGAGGCTGCCAGATGGGACGGGATGACCCTTGCCGAGGTTGCCGAAGCCACGGGCAAAGACCCTGTCGAAGCAGCGATCGCGATCCTCGAAACCACCGATGCGCGGGTCGCATCGTTCAACATGGACACGAAGGATATCGCGGCCTTCGCGATGCAGCCCTGGGTCGTGACGGGTTCGGACGGGAGCACCGGGCATCCGCGCAAATACGGCACATTCCCCAAGGCCTACCGCGATCTGGTCGTTTCGGGCGAAATGGGCACGGCGGCGTTCGTTCGCCGCAGCACGGGAGCGAGCGCCGACCTGCTCGGGCTGACAGATCGCGGCTACCTGCGAACCGGAGCATTCGCCGATATCGCGGTGATCGATCCCGCCACCTTCGCTCCGCGCGCGACCTACGGCGAGCCGGAAATCCTGGCGACGGGCGTGCGCTATCTCTTCGTCAACGGGTCCCTCGCAATCGAACAGGGCCGGACGACGGGCAAGCTGCCTGGCCGCGCACTGCTCCGCCATCCTCCGAAAGGAACATGCCGGTGATGCGCGCGGTGGCCCGCCGGTGGTTCGGCATCGTCCTGTGGAAGCGCATCCTCGCCGCACTCGTTCTCGGGGCGATTGCCGGGCTGGTGGTCGGCGACGCGAGCGAGCAGATCAAGTGGGTCGGCGACCTGTTCATCCGCATGATCAAAATGCTGATCGTCCCGCTGGTTTTCGTGACGCTGGTTTCGGGCGTCACCGCGATGAAGGATCCGAAACGCCTCGGCTCGATCGGCAGCAAGGCGATTGCGCTTTACCTGGGGACGACGTTCCTCGCCATCGTGATCGGCATCGTTCTGGCGCTGGTCCTGCGGCCCGGCGCCGGGATCGATCTCAGCGGCGCGGAGGCTACGACGCTCGACAGTGCAGGTTCGCTGACCGACCGATTGATGGGGATCGTGCCCGAAAATCCCTTCGCCGCTTTCGCCGAAGGCAATGTGCTTGCGGTCATCTTCTTCGCTGTTCTCGTCGGAGCCGGCCTCATCCTGTCGGCCGAGCGCGGCAAGCCGCTGGTCGCGGTGTTCGACGCCGGTTCGGAAACGATGCTGAAAGTAACCGCCATCGTCATGGAGTTTGCGCCCTTCGGCGTCTTCGCGCTGGTCGCCTGGGTCATGGGCACGGTGGGCCCGGCGACGTTCATCAACGTGTTCCTCCTGGCCGTCGCGGTCTATCTCGGCTGCTTCCTGCACATGTTGATTGTCCACGGCGGGATCGTGAAGCTGTTTGCGCGCCTGCCGGTCCTGCCGTTCTTTCGCGGTGTCCGCGAGCCGCAACTGGTCGCCTACTCGACATCCTCCAGCTCGGCGACCTTGCCTGCGAGCCTTTCGGCGGCAGAGCACAACCTCGGGATCTCGGCGCCGGTCGCATCCTCGGTATTGCCGCTGGGGGCGACGATCAACATGGACGGGACCGCTCTGTACGTCGCGCTGATTTCGATCTTTGCCGCCCAGGCATTCGGCCTGCCTCTGGATTTCTTCGATTACGTGCTGATCGGGTTCACCACCACCCTGGTCTCGATCGGGACGGCGTCGGTCCCGTCGGCCTCGCTTTTCCTCATGGCGGCGGTGCTCGACGTGATCGGGATGAGCAGTGCCCAGACCGCCATCGTCGTGGGCTTCATCCTGCCTTTCGACCGCATCCTCGACATGATGCGCACGGTCGCCAACGTGACCGGAGACCTGGCCGTAGCGACCGTCGTCTCGGTCTGGGAAAAAGACCTCGACCCGGAAATCTATCGCGCCCTCCCAACCGAATAGCCCCCCGAACAGGAGACGTTTCCATGCAGCCGTTTCATCTTGCCTTCCCCACGACCGACCTCGCCGCAACCCGTGCCTTCATGGTCGACACGATCGGTGCCGGCGTGGGCCGCGAAGCGTCGCGATGGGTCGACTTCGATCTTTTCGGCCATCAGGTGACCGCCCACCTTGTCGGCAACACCGAGGACGCGGCGACCAATCCGGTCGACGGCCATTCGGTCCCGTCCTTCCATTTCGGAGTGGTTCTCGCCTGGGACGACTGGGAGGCGCTGGCCGAACGCCTGCGCAGCCGAAATGTCGAATTCGTGATCGAACCCTACGTGCGCTTCGCCGGCCAGACCGGAGAGCAGGGCACCTTCTTCGTGCGCGAACCGGCGGGGACCGCGCTCGAATTCAAGACCTTTCGCGACATGGAACAGCTGTTCGCAGCCTAGCACGGAACAAGACAGATGAAGACGATCGTCGCCGCTCTTGCGGCACTCGGCCTGTGCCTTTCGCCGGTGGCCCATGCCCCGGCGGCAGCGCAGCAGGAGCTGCTCGACTACGCCACCATCCACCACCCGGTCGTCGATGACGAGGCGATGGTCGTCAGCCAGAACGAAGTCGCCAGCAGGGTCGGCGCCAGGATCATGGCGCAGGGCGGCAACGCGATCGACGCCGCGGTCGCCACCGCCTTCGCCCTGGCCGTGACCCTGCCCCGGGCCGGCAACCTGGGCGGGGGCGGCTTCATGCTCGTCTACCTCGCCGACGAGAAGCGCACCGTGGCGATCGACTACCGCACAGCCGCCCCTGCGGCGGCCGAGGCAAAGCTCTTCCTCGACCGCAAAGGGAAGCGCGAAGACAATGCCGACCGCGGCTACATGGCCTCGGGTGTGCCCGGCACGGTCGCCGGGCTCAAGCTCGCGCATGAACGCTGGGGTTCGCTGCCGTGGGAGGACGTCGTCCGGCCCGCTGTGGAGCTGGCGCGCGACGGCATTATCGTGACCCGCGACCTGTCCGAAGCCCTGCGCTGGGGGCGCAAGCGGTTGAGCAGTTCGGACGCGTCACTCGCCACCTTCTTCAAGCCCGATGGAACGCCATACATGTACGGGGAACGGCTCAAGCAGCCCGATCTCGCCTGGACGCTGGACCGGATCGCGACTGTCGGCGCGGAAGATTTCTACTCGGGCGAGATCGCCGACAGGATCGTGGCGGATATGGAGGCCCATGGCGGCCTGATCTCGAAGGCCGACCTGGGCTCCTACGAGGCGAAGATCCGCGAGCCGATCGCCACCAGCTATCGCGGTTTGCAGGTCGTGACCATGCCTCCGGCCAGCACCGGCGGGGTGGCCTTGCTCGAAATGCTCAACATGCTCGAGCGATTCAATCTCAAGGAGATGGGGCATAACAGCGCATCGACGGTGCACATCCTGTCGGAGGCGATGAAGCTGGCCTATGCCGACCGGCGGCAGTCGATGGGCGATCCGGATTTCGTCGGCAACCCGGTCGACGTGCTGATTTCCAAGGCCTACGCGCAGGAGCGCGCGAAGCTGATCTCGCGCGAGCGCAGCACGCCTCCCGAAGCGATCTCCCCCTTCGATCCCATGGCGAACGAAAGCCCCGACACGACGCATTTCTCGGTTGTCGACAAGCAGGGGAACATCGTCTCCAACACCTACACGCTGGGCTCTTCGTTCGGCTCGGGCGTGCTTGTCGAGGGCGCAGGTTTCCTGCTCGACAACCAGATCAAGAATTTCTCCCTGCGGGTCGATGTGCCCGGCGCGACCTTTTCCAACAGCGAGATGAACAAGATCGAGCCGGGCAAGCGCATGCTGTCGAGCATGACGCCGACGATCGTGTTTCGCGACGATCAGCCCTATCTGGTGGTGGGCTCACCGGGCGGCAGCACCATCATCAACACCGTGCTGCAGATCATCCTCAACGTGGTCGACCACGATATGAATATCGCCGAAGCCACGGTCGCGCCGCGCCTGCACCAGAACTGGAAACCTTCGGAACTCGAGATCGAGCCCGGCTTCAGCTCCGATTCCCTGCAGGTGCTGCAGTCGCTCGGTCACGAGATCGAACTGCGCGACACGATCGGTAGCGCGCAGACGATCATGATCGACGATGGCAAGATCATGGGTGCAGCCGATCCGCGCCGCCCCGGCGCCGCCGCGATCGGCGTCGGGAACCTGAGGATCGAGGAAGAAGGTTCCTAGCGGGCCGAGGAACCTTGCGGGTCGTAGGCGACCGCTTCGATTTCGATATCCGCCGGTGCGACCAGCCCCGATACCACCGTGGACCGGGCCGGGAACGGCTCGGGAAACGATGCCGCATAGACCCGGTTCATGCCTTCCAGATGCTCGGCCGAGGTAAGCCACACGGTCGTCTTGACCACGTCGCCCAGGCCAAGCCCGTGCTCTTCCAGGACGGTGCGCAGGTTGGCAATCGCCTGCTCGGTCTGCGCTTCGATTGGGCCCTCGCGCATTCCGCCGCCCGGAAAGCGGGGCAGCTGGCCGGAGAGGAAAAGCAACGGCCCGGCTCGTCGTGCACGGCTGAGCGGCACTTTTTTCGGCAGCGTCGTGGGAGACTGATTCATAAAGGTTCTCTCGCAGGTCAGGGGAGGATCAATCTTGCAAGACGCTCGGCCGAGCCCATCGCCATCGTCCAGCCGAGCATTCCATGCCCGAGGTTGTAGGCAAGCCGCGGATGCGGCCGCGCGATGCGTGGGGTGGCGTCGGGCGTCATCGGGCGCAGGCCGCACCACAGGCCGGTGGCCTCGCCATAGGCCGCACCCTCTGGCAGCGACGCACGGGCCGTATCGATCAGTATCTCCATTCGCCGGGCATCGATCTTGCGGTCGGCATTCCCGAGGTCGGCCAGGCCCGCCACGCGAATGCCGCCCTCGAGCCGCGTGAAGACGACGCGCGCTCCGACATCGGTGATGCTCACCAGGGGCGATCCGCTCGCCGCCGGTGCGGTGAAGGAATAGCCTTTCATCGGGATGATCGGGAGCCTGTGTCCGTGGGCGCGCAACAGGCGACCCCCTTCGGAACCCGTGCAATCGATCACGATATCGGCAGCAAGACGTTCGCCATTATCGAGGATGACCGCCGCTGCCGCATCGCTCAGGTCCAGGCGCTCCACCCGCCGGTCGAAATGGGCGGTCACCCCCCATCGCCGGACCAGCAGATCGTGCATCGCGCAGGCAAAGGCATGCGGATCGCCGACCGCTTCCTCCGGCGAATGCAGTACGCCCACAATGCCCCCGGCTGCCGCTTCCAGCGCCGGCTCGATCGCGATAGCCTCCGCCGGAGACAGCGCATGCTGGACGACCCCCGGCTGCGCTTTCATGGCGGCGATCTCCTGCGCCGCCCGCCACGCGCGGGCCGAGCGATAGACGTGCATCTTGCCGGCGGTGCGATAGCCGAATTCGAGATCGTGCTCGCTCGCCAGTTCCTCCATCGCGACCTGCGATTCGAGCGCGAGTTGCAGCGCTGCCAGAGTGTTCCTGCGAAACCGCGCAGCAGTGCAGTTGGCGAGGAAGGCACCGAGCCAGCGCAGGTAATCCGGGTCCACGCGCCACTGCAGCCTGAACGCCGGGACCTGGCCGAACGCGAGTTTCGGCAATTGCGAGAGCAGTGCCGGATTCGCCAGAGCGTCGGTATAGAGATAGCTCAGCTGTGCGCCGTTCGCGTGCGAGGCCTCCATGGCGGGCCCCTCTCGCCGGTCAACCAGCGTGACCTCGACGCCTCTGCGCGCCAGAGCATAGGCCGAGGACACACCGACCACGCCGGCGCCGATCACGATGGCCGTACGGGGATGGCTCATTTGGTCGGAGGCACCGGCAAAGAGCCCACGGTGCCATCGCGGCGCGGGTCTGCTCCGCCCTCGTATCGGCCTTCGCTGGCGAAGATCGCGTGCAGGCCCGATTCCTCTCCGCTGCCGGGGACGACCACTACGCCGCGTGCGTCCAGATCCTCGATTACCGGGAGAGGAAGCTTGTCGCGTTCCCCGCGAAACGTGCTTCCGCGTGCGACGACGTTCGGCAGGGCGATGGCGTCCCGGGGGGAAAGGTTCCAGTCGACCATGCCCACGATCGTCTTCGCGACATAGGCGATGATGGCGTTGCCCCCGGGCGAGCCGAGCGCCGCGACGACCTTGCCCTCGCGATCGAGAATGATGGTGGGCGACATAGAAGCCCGCGGCCGCTTGCCCCCCGCCACTGCGTTCGCCGCCGGGCGCCCCTCGCCATCGACTGGCGAGAACGCGAAATCGGTGAGCTGGTTGTTGAGGAAGAAGCCCCCCACCGTCCGACCGCTGCCGAAATAGGATTCGATGGTCGTGGTCATCGAAGCGACGTTGCCGTGGGCATCGACGATGACGAAATGGGAGGTGCCGCCGGGCTCACGGGTGCTATCCGTGCCCGGCATGTCCTGCGCGAACCGGCCTGCCGCAGGCGCGGCCATCGCAGTCCGGGCGATCATCGCCCGGCGTCGGGCCAAGTAGGCCGGATCGAGCATGCCCTCGATCGGTACGTCCACAAAATCGGGATCGCCCACGTACCGATCCCGGTCGGCATAGGCGAGGCGACTCGCCTCGGCGAACAGGAACCAGGCTTGCGGATCGTCCGGACCGCGCCGACCGATATCGGTCCCCTCCAGGATGCCCAGTATCTGCAGTACCGCCACGCCGCTCGACGGAGGCGGAGGGACGCATATTACGTAGGCACGGTAAGGGCGGCACAGGGGGGCGACACGCTGAGCACGGTAGTCTTCCAAATCGTCCCCCGTCATCGTGCCCGGCAAGGGACCCTGTCCGGTTCGGGCCACGATCGCTCCCGCGATATCGTCGCTGTCGTAGAATGCCGCGATGCCGCCGCGGGCGATTCTTTCCAGCGTGTCGGCATAGGCGTCGTTCATGAGGCGATCGCCCTCGCGTGCCAGTTCGCCATCCGGCATGCGAAAGACCGCGCGCACATCGGCAGCGCCCGATTGGGGGTAGGATCCGTGAATATAGCGATCGGTGCGGCCGGAAAGGGGGTATCCCTCCCGGGCCAGCGACACGGTGCCCTCGAACGCGTCGCTCCAGGGAAGCTGGCCGTGATCCGCGTGCGCCATTGCGAGCATTGCCAGCACCCCCGGCACGCCCGTCGCCCTGCCGCCGAGCATCGCTTCGCTGCGCGCCAGCGGCTTGCCGTCGCTGTCGAGCAGCATGTCGCCCGTGGCCCCGGCCGGCGCTTTCTCGCGGCCGTTATAGGCGGTCACCTGGCCGGTTGCGGCATCGTAGTAGAGCAGAAACGCTCCGCCTCCGATTCCCGAGCTTTGCGGCTCGACCAGCCCGAGCATGGCCTGAACCGCGATAGCCGCATCGATGGCGTTGCCGCCCCTGGCGAGCATGTCGAGCCCGGCCTGTGTCGCCTGCGGATGGGCTGCGACGACCATCGCCCGAGGCTGGACGCCCTGGCGCGTGGCAGGCTGCGCAGGAGCCGCACATGCCGCAATGGCAAGCGCTATCGGCAAGAGCAGGGCGAATGCCCCCTGGGGCTTGATGGAACTGCGCAAATGCAAGACGGGCCCGCCTCTCCGTTCTGGTTTCGCGAAACCTACGGGCCACTCGTCGAGCAAGGCCAAGAGCGTCCATTACTTCGCGCATAACCCCAGGTTATCGGACCCTCCTTCGGGCGGAGGCGCGCGCGCCCCGCCTGGCCTCTCGCGAGACATCCTGTCGGCTCGCCGTTCAGGGCGTTGGGACAACCTGATCCGCAGCGGCCCTTCGTCCGTTCGAGCGCGCGGCAACCGACCGCCGCTCGGTCGACCGCCTCCTGTAGACCCCTCTCGAAAAATCGTGCCGAATGGCTTCCCGCGCAGCGCAAGGCGGGGTCTGACGCGCCCGTTGGTTAAGCTCTGTTTTACACTTTGTGCGTAGCGAGGGGGCGACGGGGAGACTCACACGCATGATGGCACAATCGGTTCTGGAAGGTCGCGTCGGTCTCAGGCTCGTCTCGACCCTGATCCGGGCAATGCAGTTTGTCCTGCTTCTTGCCCTCGCCGCATGCCTCGCATCGCTCGTGCTCCCGGAAAGCTGGCGCTTCGGCCTGCTGGCCTTCGGCAGCGTGCTGGTCGTGATCGCCCTGGCGGCAAGTCTCGCCAGCGACCGCCTCAAGGATATCCAGGTCCGCTCCTACAAGTCGCACGTCGATGCCATCAATGCGACGCACGAGCAGATCGAGGAACTCTTCTCGATGACCGACACCTTGCAAAGCGCCAACAGCAATGCGGACGCGGCGCAGGTTCTGCGCGCGACCAGCCGCAAGCTGCTGCCGGGCTGCGGGGTGTGCCTCTACGTCTTCAACAACTCGCGCGACCGGCTGGACCTGGTCGATTGCTGGGACATGCCCGAAGGCTACGAAGCGGCGGAAAGCCTGGTGCCCTCGAATTGCTGGGCGCTGAAACGCGGCAAGGACCATGTCAACAACCCGCACGAGGGTTCGCTGTGCTGTTCGCACTATATCGGCGAGGTCGCCAGCATCGAAGTGCCGATGATGGCACGCGGGCAGGTGTTCGGGCTGCTTGTGCTGGGCGACCGGGGCGGGCGCTGCGACAATGTCGACCGGGCGCGCCGGATCGCGCGGGCGCTGGCCGATTCGACATCGCTCGCGCTGTCGAACATTGCCCTGCGCGAACAGCTGCGCACCCAGTCGCTGCGCGACCCGATGACCGGGCTCTACAACCGGCGCTACATGGAAGATACGCTGGACCGTTTTGTTGCGCTCGCGCAGCGGCAGGGCCAGCCGACCTCGGTGCTGATGATCGACCTCGACAACTTCAAGGTGCTCAATGACGAGCATGGCCATGCCAAGGGCGACGCCGTGCTCAAGGATGTCGCCGCGCAGATCGTGGGAGCGCTGCGCCCCTCCGACGTGGTGTGCCGCTATGGCGGAGAGGAGCTTCTGGTGATCCTGCCCGATTGCGGGCTCGACGATGCGATGATGCGTGCCGAGCAGGTGCGCGCACGGATCGAGGCCCTGTCCGATCCGCACGGGGCGCTGGTCTCCGCGTCGCTGGGCGTTGCCTCGCTGCCGGAAAATGCCAAGTCTTCGGCCGATCTGCTCGCGGCGTCGGATGCCGCGCTCTACGAAGCCAAGGCGCTGGGCAAGAACCAGGTGCAGGCCGCGCAGCCGCTGGCGCAGAAGAAGGTCGCCGAACCGCCAAGCCCGCGCCTCGTCGCCAGCTGAGCAGGTGGTGGGCTAGGCCTTCAGCCGCTCGGCGTGCCAGGTCACGTGGTCGGCCATGAAGCTCGAAATGAAGTAGTAGCTGTGGTCGTACCCCGGCCGCAGGTTCAGCACCAATTCGATGCGCGCCTTGGCACAGGCGGCGTCGAGCAGTTCGGGCCTCAGCTGCTCCTTCAGAAACTGATCCGCCGTGCCCTGATCGATCAGCAGCGCCTCGGCGCGCGCGCCATCCTCGATCAGCGCAACGGCGTCGTATTCGCGCCAGGCCGCGCGGTCGTCGCCCAGATAGCTCGCTAGCGCCTTTTCGCCCCATGGCACCTGCATCGGTGCGACGATCGGGGCGAAGGCGCTGATGCTGCGGTAGGTGCCGGGATTGCGTAGCCCGATGGTGAGCGCGCCGTGCCCGCCCATGGAATGCCCGGTGATGCCTTGCCGCGCCATGTCGACCGGGAATTGCTTGGCGATCAGCGCGGGCAGCTCCTCCTCGATATAGCTGCGCATCATGAAGTGCGGAGCCCACGGCTCTTGCGTCGCATCGACATAGAACCCCGCACCCTGGCCCATGTCGTAGCTGTCCTCGTCCGCCACGCCGTCTCCGCGCGGGCTGGTGTCGGGCGCGACGAAGATAATACCGTGCTGCGCACAGGCAGCGCGGTATTCGCCCTTCTCGGTGACGTTCGCGTGGGTGCAGGTCAGGCCGGAGAGATACCAGAGCACCGGGCAGGGGCCGTGCTCCGCCTGTGGCGGCACGAACACCGAAAAGGTCATGTCGGTGCCCGTCGCGCGCGACGCATGGCGATAGACGCCCTGCGTGCCGCCGAAGGCCTTGTTCTCGGAAAGGGTCTCTATCGTCACGGCGTCACCCCGGGCGATACATCGCGCAGACCTTGTTGCCCGCCGGATCGCGCAGGTAGGCAAGGTAGAGCTTCAAGCCGCCACCTTCGCGCATGCCCGGCGGGTCTTCGATCGGCGTGCCGCCATTGGCCGCGCCTGCTTCGTGCCAGGCATCCGCCATTTCCTCGCTGGAGGCGGCGAAGCCGATGGTGGAGCCGTTGCCGCAGCTTGCGGGCTGGCCGTCGATCGGCTTGGTCAGCATGAAAATGCCGCCGTTGTGGATGTACATCACCCGGCCCTTGGGATCGACCGAGCCTTCGCGCCCGCCGAGCGCCTTGAAGCAGGCGTCGTAGAATTTCTTGGAGGCGTCGATATCGTCGGCGCCGAGCATCACGTGGCTGAACATTCTTCCTTCTCTCCTCAGTAGACGACGACGCTGCGGATGCTTTCGCCCGCGTGCATCAGGTCGAAAGCCTTGTTGATCTCTTCGAGATCGAGGACGTGGGTGATCATCGGATCGATCTGGATCTTCCCATCCATGTACCAGTCGACGATCTTGGGCACGTCGGTACGGCCCTTTGCGCCGCCGAACGCGGTCCCGCGCCAGTTGCGGCCCGTGACCAGCTGGAACGGGCGCGTCTCGATCGTCTTGCCCGCTTCGGCCACGCCGATGATGATGCTGGTGCCCCAGCCCTTGTGACAGCACTCCAGCGCCTGGCGCATCACATCGGTATTGCCGGTGCAGTCGAAGCTGTAATCCGCCCCGCCATCGAGCATCTGGACGAGATGCGCGACGACATCGTCGACCTCCTTCGGGTTGACGAAATCGGTCATCCCGAAATGTTCGGCATAGGACTTCTTCTCGGGATTGATGTCGACGCCCACGATCCGGTCGGCACCCGCCATGCGCGCGCCCTGGATCACGTTCAGGCCGATCCCGCCGAGGCCGAACACCACCACATTGTCGCCCGGGCGCACATCGGCGGTGTTGACCACCGCGCCCACGCCGGTGGTCACGCCGCAGCCGATATAGCAGCTGGTGTGGAAGGGCGCGTCCTCGCGGATTTTCGCGACCGCGATCTCGGGAAGGACAGTGAAGTTGGAGAAGGTGGAGCAGCCCATGTAGTGATAGATCGGCTTGCCTTGATAGCTGAACCGCGTCGTGCCGTCGGGCATCAGGCCCTTGCCCTGAGTCTCGCGGATCGCGCTGCACAGGTTGGTCTTGCCGCTGAGGCACATCTTACACTGGCGGCATTCGGGCGTGTAGAGCGGGATCACGTGATCGCCTTCCTTCACGCTCGTCACCCCCGCGCCGACCTCGCGCACGATTCCCGCACCTTCATGGCCGAGCACGCTGGGGAACAGGCCTTCGCTATCCAGCCCGTCGAGCGTGTAGGCATCGGTATGGCAGATGCCGGTCGCCTTGATCTCGATCAGCACCTCGCCCGCCTTGGGGCCTTCGAGGTCGAGTTCGACGATCTCGAGCGGTTGCTTGGCCTCGAAGGCGACGGCGGCGCGGGTTTTCATGAAAGGCTTTCCTTCTTCCGGGGGCTGGTATCGGCAACGCGCGAGGCAGGGCAAACGTGCCTTGCGCTTGTTCGCCGGTCTGCCTAGGCGCTGGACCCGTGATCGATCAATCCGCCTTTCGCGATGCGCTCGGCACTTTCGTCACCGGCGTCACCATCGTGACGACCTACGACGAGGAGGGGCAGCCGGCGGGGCTCACCGCCAACAGCTTCAATTCGGTCTCGCTCGATCCGCCGATGGTTTTGTGGAGCCTGTCGCTCGGCAGCCGCAACCTCCCCGTCTTCCGCACCGCGAAGGCCTGGGCGGTCCATGTGCTGGCGGCGGACCAGCAGGACCTGTCCAACCGCTTCGCCAGCCGCGGGGCGGACAAGTTCGGCGATCTCGACTGCGGTGACGGCCCGGAAGGGGCACCCCGGATCGAGGGCTGTGCCGCGCGCTTCGGGTGCGAGGCCAAGTTCGAATACGAGGGCGGGGATCACGCGATCTTTCTGGGCGAAGTCATCGATTTCGAACGCACGCCTGCCGAACCGCTGATCTATCACGGCGGCCGCTATGGCCGCGTGATGCGCGAAGGCGAGCAGCCGGGCGATGCGGACAAGGCACGGCTTGTGGCCGACGGGCTCATCCTTCGCGATGGCGAGAAATGGCGGCTGACCGAAGCGGGCCTCGCCCAGTTCGCGCTCTTGCGGCAAATCGAAGGCGGCTGAGCGGCGCTTCGCGCCACGTTTCATCGCCCGGGCGAGGCTACGGGCCTTTGCAAGACTTGTAGATATAAAAATATCTTTATATGTCCCTCGGCATGCGCACCGAAGCCATCCTGCGCGCGCTCGGCGACACCACCCGGCTGCGGATCATGCGGCTGCTGGGTACGATGGAACTCGCGGTCGGCGAACTCTCGCAGGTGCTCCAGCAGAGCCAGCCGCGCGTTTCGCGCCATGCCTCGATCCTGTGCGATGCCGGGCTCGCAACCCGGCGGCGCGAAGGCAGCTGGATCTATCTGCGTGCTTCCCCTGCCGCGCCGGGCAGCTCGCCGCTGACGGCGGCGGTCGCGCGGCTGCTCGCCATCGCCGAACAGGAAGACGAGGATTTCGCCGCCCAGTGCGACGAGGATCGCCGTCAGCTCGCCGCGATCCGGGAGGCGCGCGAAGGCAAGGCCTCCGAGTGGTTCGAGGAACACGCGGGCGAGTGGGACGATCTGCGCCGCCGCCACAGCCCCGACGCGCAGGTCGAGGCTGCGCTTCGCGACGCGCTCGACGGGGAGCCGCTGGGCACCCTGCTCGATATCGGCACCGGCACGGGCCGGATGGCGGAACTGTTCGCCGACGATGCGGAGCGGATCGTGGCGCTCGACAAGAGCCTCGAGATGCTGCGCGTCGCGCGCGCCAAGCTGCAGAACCTGCCGACCGAACAGGTCGAGCTGGTCCAGGGCGACTTCCTCTCGCTGCCGTTCGATAGCGGCGCCTTCGACACCGTGCTGCTGCACCAGGTGTTGCACTATGCCGTCGATCCTTCGGTGCCCCTGCGCGAAGCGGCGCGGGTGCTGCGGCCCGGTGGGCGAATCGCGATCGTCGATTTCGCCGCGCACCAGCACGAGGAATTGCGCGAGCGCTTCCAGCACGCGCGCCTTGGCTTCGACGATCAGCAACTCGCCGACGCACTGGAGCAGACCGGCTTCGCGCCCGAAGCGCCCCGCGCGCTGGAGGGCGAGACCCTCACCGTAAAAATCTGGGTCGCACGGCGCATGGATGCGCTGGCGGCTCGCGACACGACAAGAAAGGCGGCACGATGACGGCCCAACCGACCCCACCGCTCGCCCATGGGCTCGATCCCGCGCAGGAGAGGACCCGCGCGAAGAACGATCCGCTCTTCAGCGGTCTGCCGGGCGATATCGACGCCAGCTTCGAGTTCTTCCCGCCGAAGAACGAGAAGATGGAAGAATCGCTGTGGAATGCGGTTCAGGAACTGAAGCCGCTCGATCCGCACTTCGTCTCGGTCACCTATGGCGCGGGCGGCTCGACGCGAGAGCGCACGCACAAGACGGTCGCGCGCATCATCCAGGAGGCGGGCCTGCCCGCCGCCGCGCACCTCACCTGCGTCAACGCCTCGAGGAAAGAAACGCAGCGTATCGCCGAGCAATACTGGGAAGCGGGCGTGCGCCATATCGTCGCGCTGCGCGGCGACATGCCCCAGGAGGACGGCTCGCTTGGGCCGTTCAAGCCGCACCCCGAAGGCTACAACAGCGCCGAAGAACTGGTCCATGGCCTGAAAGAGGTCGCCGATTTCGAGATTTCGGTCAGCGCCTATCCGGAAATGCATCCGGATGCGAAGAGCCAGCAGGAGGAGATCGATTACCTCAAGCGCAAGATCGATGCAGGCGCGGACCGGGCGATCACGCAGTTCTTCTTCTCGCCTAACACCTTTTTCGACTACCTCGAAAAGACCGACAAGGCGGGGATCGACGTGCCGATCGTACCGGGCGTGCTGCCGATCACCAATGTCGCCAAGGCGCGCCAGTTCGCCGGCCAGAACGGGGCGGAGTTCCCGGACTGGATGGACGACCTGTTCGAGGGGCTGGACGACCGGCCTTCCGCGCGCAAGCTCGTCGCCGCGACGGTGGCGGGAGAGATGTGCCGCCGCCTCTATGCGGGCGGCATCCGCCACTACCACTTCTACACGTTGAACCGCGCCGATCTGGCCTACTCGATCTGCCACCTGCTGGGGATGAGGCCGAAAGGCGAAGGGGAGAAGACAGCATGAGCCACCAGCAATCCGCAGCACAGGCCCTGCGCGAAGCCGCGCGCGAACGCGTCCTCGTCTTCGACGGTGGCTACGGCACGGGCATCCAGAACCGCAAGCTGACCGAAGAGGACTATGCGGGCGACCTGGGTCTCGATGCCGACCAGAAGGGCAATAACGACCTGCTCAACCTGACCCGACCCGATGTCATCCGCGATATTCACAAGGAATATCTCGACGCCGGCGCCGACATGATCGAGACCAACACCTTCAGCTCCACCAGCATCGCGCTGGCCGACTACAAGGCCGAGCATCTGGTCCGCGAGGTGACCCTCGCGGGCGCCAAGGTCGCGCGCGAGGCGGCCGAGGCAGCCGAAGCGAAGGACGGTCGCCGCCGCTTCGTCGCGGGTGCCATCGGGCCGACCAACAAGACGCTTTCGCTCAGCCCCGATGTCGAGGATCCGGGTTTTCGCGAGGTCGATTTCGACCAGATGCTTGGCGTCTACCGCGAACAGTGCGACGCCCTGATCGAGGGCGGGGTGGACTTCATCCTGATCGAGACGATCTTCGACACGCTCAACGCCAAGGTCGCGGCGATGGCGGCGCAGGAAGCCGCGAAAGCGGCGGGCCGCGAAGTGCCGATCATGCTCAGCTTCACGATCACCGACAATTCGGGCCGGAACCTGTCGGGCCATACGGTCGAGGCCTTCTGGCATGCGGTGCGCCATGTCGATCCGATCGCGGTGGGCGTCAACTGCTCCTTCGGGGCGGACAAGCTGCGTCCGCATCTCGCCGCGCTGGCGCGGCAGGCGGATACGCTGATCCTCGCCTATCCCAACGCGGGTCTTCCCAACGATCTGGGCGAATACGACCAGGAGGCGGATCAGACCGCCGAGCTGATCGGCGTCTGGTTCAAGGAGAACCTCGTCAACATCGTCGGCGGCTGCTGCGGGACCACGCCCGCGCATATCGCGGCGATCGCGAAGGCGGCGAAAGGCGCGACGCCGCGCGCGATTCCCGAGCTGGAGCGCAAGACGCGACTCGCCGGGCTCGAACCTTTCACGATGGCGGCCTGAGACCGGGCGCCACGACATCCCGGAAAGGCAATAGCCGGGAGATCAGGATTCTATGACTACCAACGCATCATCCAGTTTCGTCAATATCGGCGAGCGCACCAACGTCACCGGATCGGCGCGCTTCAAGAAGCTGATCATGAACGAGGACTACGAGACCGCGATCGAGGTCGCGCGCGATCAGGTCGAGAACGGCGCGCAGGTGATCGACGTCAACATGGATGAGGGCCTGCTCGATTCCGAAGCGGCGATGGTCAAGTTCCTCAAGCTGATCGCGGCCGAGCCGGATATCGCGCGCGTGCCGATCATGATCGACAGTTCCAAGTGGCAGGTGATCGAGGCCGGGCTCAAATGCGTGTCGGGCAAGCCGATCGTCAATTCGATCAGCATGAAGGAAGGCGTCGACGAATTCCTCGAAAACGCGCGCAAGTGCCGTGCCTATGGTGCGGCGGTCGTGGTCATGGCGTTCGACGAGGAAGGCCAGGCCGACACCAAGGAGCGCAAGATCGAGATCTGCGAGCGCGCCTACAAGCTGCTGACCGAAGACGGCTTCCCGCCCGAAGACATCATCTTCGATCCCAATATTTTCGCGGTGGCGACGGGGATCGAGGAGCATGCGACCTACGGCGTCGATTTCATCGAGGCGGTCCGGCACCTCTCCAAGAGCTGCCCGCACGCGCATTTCTCGGGCGGGCTGTCGAACCTGTCGTTCAGCTTCCGCGGCAACGAGCCGGTGCGCCGGGCGATGCACTCGGTGTTCCTCTACCATGCGATCCCCGCCGGGCTCGACATGGCGATCGTCAATGCGGGCCAGCTCGACATCTACGACGATATCGACCCCGAGCTTCGCGAGGCGTGCGAGGATGTGATCCTCAACCGTACGCCCGCGAATGGTGGCGACGCGACGGAGAACCTGATCGCCCTAGCGGAGAGCTACAAGGGCAAGGACAAGAAGGCCGAGAAGGAAGCCGCCGAATGGCGCGAATATCCGGTCGAGCGCAGGGTGGAACACGCGCTGGTCAAGGGCATCGACGCGCATATTGTCGAGGATACCGAGGAAATGCGCCTTGCCGTGAAGGAACGCGGCGGCAAGCCGATCGAGGTGATCGAGGGCCCGCTGATGGACGGCATGAATGTCGTCGGCGACCTGTTCGGTTCGGGCAAGATGTTCCTGCCGCAGGTGGTCAAGTCCGCGCGCGTGATGAAGAAGGCCGTGGCGCACCTCTTCCCCTATATCGAGGAAGAGAAGGACGAGAACGCCAAGGGCAAGGGCACGATCGTGATGGCGACCGTGAAGGGCGACGTCCACGATATCGGCAAGAACATCGTCGGCGTGGTGCTGCAGTGCAACGGCTACGAGGTCGTGGACCTTGGTGTCATGGTGCCGTGGGCCGACATCCTCGAAGCCGCGAACGAGAACGACGCCGATATCATCGGCCTCTCGGGCCTCATCACCCCGTCGCTGGACGAAATGGTGACCGTGGCCGAGGAAATGCAGGGCGCGGGGCTTTCTATCCCGCTGCTGATCGGCGGGGCGACCACCAGCAAGGTCCATACCGCGCTGAAGATCGACCCGGCCTATGAAGGCCCGGTGATCCACGTGCTCGACGCGAGACGCGCGGTCGGTGTCGCCAGCCGCCTGCTGTCGGACACGCAGCGCGACGGCTACGTCTCCGAGGTCGCGGCCGACTACAACAAGACCCGCGAGGCGCGCGAGGGCAAGACCAAGAACCCGCTGCTTTCGATCGAGGAAGCGCGCGCCAACCATTACGACCCGTTCTATCGCGACAAGCCGGGGCGGCCCGACAAGCCGGGCCTGCACGTCTACGACGACTGGTCGCTGGCGGACCTGCGCGACTATATCGACTGGACGCCCTTCTTCCGCGCGTGGGAGCTGGCGGGCACCTATCCCAAGATCCTCGAAGACGAGGTCGTGGGCGAGACGGCGCAGACGCTGTTCGACGATGCCAACGCAATGCTCGACCGGATCATCGAGGAGAAGTGGCTGACCGCGCGCGGCGTATGCGGCTTCTGGCCCTGCGCGCGCGATGGCGACGACATCACCGTCCATATCGACGAGCGCGAGGAGCATGTCGTGCTCCCGATGTTGCGCCAGCAGATCAAGAAAAGCCGCGAACGCGCGAACATGTGCCTCGCCGATTTCATCGACCCCTCGGGCGACTGGATCGGCGGCTTCGCGGTCGGCATCCACGGGATCGACGAGCCGTCGAAGAAATTCCGCGAGGCAAAGGACGACTATTCGGACATCCTTCTCAAATCGCTCGCGGACCGGTTCGCCGAAGCCTTCGCCGAAGCGCTGCACAAGCATGTGCGGACCGACCTGTGGGGCTATGCGCCGAACGAGCAGCTGAGCAACGAGGCGCTGATCAAGGAAGAATATCGCGGTATCCGGCCCGCGCCGGGCTACCCTGCGTGCCCCGATCACTCGCTCAAGCCGATCCTGTTCGACCTGCTCGATGCAGAGAAGAACGCCGGGCTGACCCTGACCGAGAGCTTCGCGATGTGGCCCACGGCGGCGGTCAGCGGCCTCTATTTCGGGCACCCGGAGAGCGAATACTTCGGCGTCGCGCGGATCGGGCGCGACCAGCTGGAAGACTATGCCCGGCGGCGCAAGGTCGACCTCGCCACCGCCGAACGGTGGCTGAGGCCGAACCTCGACTAGATGCTTGCCGTCGACCGTCTAGTTGGTGGTGTAGTCGCCTTGGAACCAGTCGCCGTCGCCGTCCTTGCACCATTCCGTCGTCTTGTCCCCACTCGTGCAGTAGACCCGCATGTAGAAACCGTCGTCGAGCAGATATCCGGTCGCCGAAACCTGGCTGCCGGGCTGTTTGAAATCGCCCGTCGACCAGCCCGATCCGTTCCAAAAACGTTCGATCACGTCGTATCCGTCGGTCGAAAAGACGTGAAGCTGCCCATTGCCCGACTTGTCTGTCCATGCGACACTCGCAGTGCCGACCGGATAACTTGGGTCGTCCGCCATCTGATTATTCTCCCCGTTCGTTTCTTTTGCGCCCGGCTCTTTATGCGGAGCGCGCCCGAAAGAGTCGAGCTTGGCAAAAATGCGTACGTTCGCCGATTGACGCACCGCAGTAGATCGCGCACACCGAGCATGTTCTCCGGCGGGTGGAATCACCTTCCGGCGGAACGCGCGGGAGAGATCGTTCGCCGGAAGGCGGGCGGCGCCGAAGGAGCAACCGCCCCGGAAACTCTCAGGCACGACGAACCGCGCGGCCCGAATGGACACTCTGGAAAGCGCCTCGCCCGACAAGGCAGGCCACCGAAGGGGTACGCTCTCAGGTTTTCCGACAGAGGGGGCAGGCGGCAAGGGATCGTGCAGGGGCACGCCCGTCCGCGGCTGTCGGATATGAAATGATGAGCGAAGACGTAAGCGAAATCGAAGAGACGCCGGAAAAGCTGCCGCTTGATGCATGGCATTGCAGCCACGGCGCGCGCATGGTGCCTTTCGCGGGCTACGAGATGCCGATCCAGTATGAAGGTATCGTGGCGGAACACGACTGGACGCGCGCGCACGCGGGCCTGTTCGACGTGAGCCACATGGGCCAGCTCTCGCTTTCGGGCGAGGGTGCGGCGAAGGCGCTGGAGGCGCTGGTTCCGGGCCTCGTCAGCAGCCTCAAGCCCGGCAGGATGCGCTATTCGCTGCTGCTGGCGGAGGATGGCGGCATCCTCGACGATCTGATGATCACCAATACCGGCGAGACAATCGCGCTGGTGGTCAACGGCGCGTGCAAGTGGGACGATATCGCCTTCCTGCGCGAACACCTACCCGACGAAATCACGCTGACCCACCACGACGAGCAGGCGCTGCTCGCGCTGCAGGGGCCCGAAGCGGTCGACGCGCTGGGCGAACTGGTGCCGGGCGCCGCCGAACTCGTGTTCATGACGGCAGGGCTCTACGACTGGAACGGCACGCCGCTGTGGATCAGCCGCGCGGGCTATACGGGCGAGGACGGGTTCGAGATTTCGGTGCCCGCCGAGCATGCGGAGAAGCTTGCGACCGCGCTGGTCGAGGACAAGCGCGTGAAGCCGATCGGGCTGGGCGCGCGCGATTCACTGCGCCTCGAAGCGGGCCTGCCGCTCTACGGGCACGACCTCACCGCCGAGATCGATCCGGTCAGCGCGGACCTGACCTTTGCGCTGAGCAAGAAGCGGCGCGAGAGCGGCGGCTATCACGGGCACGAGCGGATCAGTGCCGCGCTGCTCGATGGTTCGCAGCGCACGCGTGTCGGCCTGGTGCTCGACGGGCGGCTGCCGGCACGCGAGGGGGCGGAAATCTTCGCGGGCGATAAGAACGTCGGCACGGTGACCAGCGGCGGCTTCTCGCCCACACTCGGCCACCCGATCGCCATGGGCTATGTCGATGCCGCCCATGCCGAGATCGGCACTTCGCTGGAACTGCAGGTCCGGAACAAACGCCTGCCCGCGCGCGTCGCGGAAATGCCCTTTGTCCCCCATCGCTATTACCGAGGGAGTTGAGCAAATGTCCCGTTACTACACCGAAGACCACGAGTGGATCGAAGTCGAAGGCGAAGCCGCGACGGTCGGCATCACCGAATATGCGCAGGAGCAACTGGGCGACATCGTGTTCGTCGAACTGCCCGAGGAAGGCGCCGAACTGGAAAAGAGCAAGGACGCGGCGGTGGTCGAATCCGTAAAAGCGGCGAGCGACGTCTACGCGCCGATCACCGGCACGGTGATCGAGAGCAATTCCGCGCTCGAAGACGATCCTTCGCTGGTCAATTCCTCGCCCGAGGAAGACGGCTGGTTCTTCAAGCTGACCGTCGCCGACGAGAGCGAGCTCGAAGGCCTGATGGACGAAGCCGCCTACAAGAGTTTTGTCGAGGGGCTCTAGTTGAAAAGCTGAGTCCCAGCGCAGGCTGGGACCTCCCTCGGCACGCTCGACCTAACCGAATGAGATCCCTGCTTTCGCAGGGACTCACGAGAGAGTGAAGATATGCGCTACCTCCCCCTGACCGATGCCGATCGCGGCGAAATGCTCGCGAAGATCGGCGCGTCTTCCATCGACGACCTGTTCGTCGATGTGCCCGAACACGCGCGGCTCAAGGGCCCGATCGAGGGCCTGCCGATGCACGCGAGCGAGATGGCGGTGGAGCGGCACATGCGCGCGCTCTCCAAGAAGAACCTCGCGGCGGCTGACGCGCCGTTCTTCCTCGGCGCTGGGGCCTATCGCCACCATGTGCCCGCCTCGGTCGACCACATCATCCAGCGCGGCGAGTTCCTGACCGCCTACACGCCTTACCAGCCCGAGATCGCGCAGGGCACGCTGCAGATGCTGTTCGAGTTCCAGAGCCAGGTCGCGCGGCTCTATGGCTGCGCGGTGGCCAATGCCTCGATGTACGACGGCTCGACCGCGTGCTGGGAAGCGATCGCGATGGCGGGGCGGATCGCACGCGGCAAGAAGCGCAAGGTCGTGCTCTCGGGCGCGCTGCACCCGCATTATGCCGAGGTCATCCGGACCATGGCGAAGTTCACCGAGGACGAGATCGCCGATGCCCTGCCCACGATGCAGGCTAGCCCCGATGTTGAAGGTCTGGTGAGCCGGATCGACGAGGATACGTCCTGCGTCGTGGTCCAGTATCCTGACATCCTTGGTCGCCTGTGCGATCTCCAGAAGATCAGTGAAGCCGCGCACGCCAAGGGGGCGCTGGTGATCGCCGTGAACCTCGAGCCCGTGGCGCTGGGCGCGGTGAAATCGCCCGGCGAGATGGGTGCGGATATCGTGGTCGGCGAAGGGCAGGCGCTCGGCGTCGGGCTCCAGTTCGGCGGGCCCTACCTCGGCCTGTTCGCGGTGCGCGACAGCAAGCATGTCCGCATGATGCCCGGGCGCCTGTGTGGCGAAACCACCGATGCGGAGGGCAAGCGCGGATACGTGCTGACGCTCTCCACCCGCGAGCAGCATATCCGGCGCGAGAAGGCGACGAGCAATATCTGCACCAATAGCGGGCTGTGCGCGCTCGCCTTCAATGTGCACATGACGCTGCTGGGCGAGGAAGGCTTGCGGCGGCTGGCGGCGGAGAACCACCGCCTTGCCTGTATCGCGGCGGACAAGCTGGCGGCGGTGTCGGGCGTCAGCGTGCTGAACGATCACTTCTTCAACGAATTCACGATCCGGCTCGGGCAGGACGCGCGCGAGGTCGTGCGCAAGCTGGCCGAACCCTCTGGCCCTTGGGGCATCCTCGCGGGCGTCTCGCTCGGTCGCCTCTATCCGCAGGCGGAAGACCTGGCCGACGGCTTGCTCGTCACGGTTACCGAAACCACCAGCGAGGACGATATCGACGCCCTCGTCGAAGCGCTCAAGGAGGTGCTGGCATGAACGCGCCCAACAAGTCCGGCTGGAAGCCCTCCGCTCCGATCACGGGCGACAGCGAAAGTCCCACCACCACCGGCAACCGAGCCCTGATGCTGGAAGAGCCGCTGATCTTCGAGATCGGGCGGACCGGCACAACCGGCGTCGACCTGCCGCCGGTACCGGAGAATACCTCCAACCGCCTGGGCGGAATGGAGCGTAGCGAGACGATCGGCCTGCCCGGGCTTTCGGAGCCCGAAGCGGTGCGCCACTACACCCGCCTCAGCCGTCAGAACTACGCCATCGACCTCGGTCTCTTCCCGCTCGGCAGCTGCACGATGAAGCACAACCCGCGCCTGAACGAGAAGGTCGCGCGAATGCCCGGCTTTGCGGACGTGCATCCGCTGCAGCCGGTCGATACGGTGCGCGGCGCGCTGGAGGTGATCAACGAACTCGCCTTCTGGCTGCTCGACCTCACCGGCATGCACGGCGTCGCGATGAGCCCCAAGGCGGGCGCGCATGGCGAGCTGTGCGGAATCCTTTGCATCCGTGCCGCGCTTGAGGCCCGGGGCGATGCGCGCAAGGTCGTGCTGGTGCCCGAGAGCGCGCATGGCACCAATCCCGCCACCGCCGCCTTTGCGGGCTACGAGGTCGAGGATATTCCCGCGACCGCCGAAGGCCGCGTGGATCTCGACAAGCTGAAGGCGCGCCTCGGTCCCGATGTCGCTGCGGTGATGATAACCAATCCCAACACCTGCGGCTTGTTCGAGCGCGATATGAAGGCGATTTCCGATGCGGTCCACGCGGCGGGCGGCTTCGTCTATTGCGACGGCGCGAACTTCAACGCGATCGTCGGCAAGGTGCGCCCCGGCGACCTCGGCGTCGATGCGATGCATATCAACCTGCATAAGACCTTCTCCACCCCCCACGGCGGTGGTGGGCCGGGCAGCGGCCCGGTGGTCCTGTCCGAAGCGCTGTCGCCCTATGGCCCGCTGCCGTTCACCGCGCGCGACAAGGACGGGGTGGTCCATCTGGTCGAGGAAGAAAACGCCGCCGAGTACGACCATACGCAAGCCTTCGGCCGGATGACCGCATTCCACGGGCAGATGGGCATGTTCACCCGCGCGCTGACCTATATCCTCAGCCACGGAGCGGACGGGCTGGCCCAGGTCGCGGAAGATGCGGTGCTCAATGCCAACTACATCCTGCGCGAGCTGGAGGACGTACTCCACGCGCCCTATGGCGACAGCGGGCCGTGCATGCACGAGGCGTTGTTCGGGGACAAAGGCTTTGCCGAGGATGTCTCGACGCTCGATCTGGCGAAGGCGCTGATCGACGAAGGCTTCCACCCGATGACGATGTATTTCCCGCTGGTGGTCCATGGCGCGATGCTGGTCGAACCGACCGAGACCGAGAGCAAGGCGGGGCTCGACCAGTTCATCGCCGCGCTGCGCAGCGTTGCCGAGCGCGCAAAGGCGGGCGACGAGAGTTTAAAGGCCGCGCCCTATTTCGCGCCGCGCCGGAGGCTCGACGAGACGCAGGCGGCACGCAAACCGGTACTGGCCTGGGAAGGCGAGCTCGCGCCCGCCGGGCAGCCGATGCCGAGCGAGGTCGGCGGGCAGTAGGCTTGTAAGGCACGCGCCTGCGCGGCATGATCCTCCCCGTTTTCGATGGGAGGGGAAGATCTTGCGTATCTCGGTTGGCATCGCGGCGGTTATCGCGCTTCTTGCAGGGGGTTGCGGAGAAGCATCGGCGGACGAGACGTCCGGTTCTGCGGCGGAAGCATCCTCCGCCGACGTTGCCGAAGGGGAAGCAGCCGAACCCGCGCCGCTTCGCGGGCCCGACCTCTCCGGCCTGTTCGACGCGAACGAGGAGCATGTGCTTGCCCCGCTGACGATGGAAGCGCGCTTGCTGCTCAACTATTCCTTCGAGACGAATGGCGAGGACACGGCTCTCGTCTCGACCGGCCCGCGCGGGGGGTCGACCACCGGAAAGAACGGTCACCCCCCGGGCCTCCGCGCCGGGGGGGGGGGGGGGG
>PAVA01000086.1 GCA_002712945.1 Citromicrobium sp. | reverse complement strand
TAGTCGTGGCCGTACTTGTGGAGGATGTCCCAGGTCTTCGTGCGTTCCTGCCAGCGGCGGCGGTTATCCTTCCACACGCCTTCGTAGAGGCAGTTGTGGAAATAGAAGAATTCGAGGTTCTTGAACTCGGATGTGGCCGCGCTGAACAGCTCCTCGGTCACCTTGATGAACGGGTCCATCGAGCCGCCGACGTCGAGGAACAGCAGCAGCTTCACCGCATTGCGCCGTTCGGGCCGCATGTGGATATCGAGCCAGCCCTGCTTGGCGGTGCCGTCGATCGTCGCGTCGATATCCAGCTCGTCCGCAGCGCCCTCGCGCGCGAAGCGGCGCAGGCGGCGAAGCGCCATCTTGATATTGCGAGTGCCCAGTTCCTTGGTGTTGTCGAGATTCTTGAACTCGCGCTTCTCCCACACCTTCACCGCGCGCTTGTTCTTGCTCTCGCCGCCGATCCGCACGCCTTCGGGGTGGTAGCCCGAATGGCCGAAGGGCGAGGTGCCGCCCGTGCCGATCCACTTGTTGCCGCCCTCGTGGCGTTCCTTCTGCTCTTCCAGACGCTTCTTGAGCGTGTCCATGAGCTCGTCCCACGAGCCCATCTTCTCGATCTGCGCCATTTCCTCTTCGGTGAGGTATTTCTCGGCGACCGCCTTCAGCCAGTCTTCGGGGATGTCGACCTGTTCCTGGCCGTAGTCGGTCATGATGCCCTTGAAGACCTTGGAGAACACCTGATCGAAGCGGTCCAGCAGGCCTTCGTCCTTCACGAAGGTCGCGCGGGCGAGGTAGTAGAACGCCTCGGGCGTCTGCTCGATCACATCCTTATCGAGCGCCTCAAGCAGCGTCAGGTGCTCCTTGAAGCTGGCGGAAATGCCCGCCGCGCGCAGTTCGTCGACGAAATTGAAAAACACTGGCGACCGCTCCTTCCGTTGCCACCGTGCCTAGGGTGAAGCCGGGGAAGGGGCAAGCGGGGCGGTTTCCCGCGCGATATGGTTAACGAATTGTGTTGAATCGAATCGGCCGGCCGTTCAACACTGAAAACATGGTTAAGGGGGCCTTTTCCCTAATAGTCGTGGCGGCCGTGCTCTGCGCGGCCTTTTTGACATTTATGCCAGAGGGTTACGCCTCCGAGGATCCTTCCGCGCCGGTTGCGACTCAGGATATCGTCTACGTCTCGAATCCGGTCGTGCAGAAGGTCATCCCGAAGCCCGAGCCGGTCAGGACCGCGAAACCCGCCGCCGGAATGCCGCCCCGGGTGAGCGATGCGCTGCGCTCCGGCGTACTCATTGTGATCAGCAAGGGCTCGCAGGAGATGTACGTCTTCAAGGACGGCACGCTGTGGGGCACATCGCCCGTCTCGACCGGGAAACCGGGGCATGACACGCCAATCGGCATCTTCCCGATCCTGCAGAAGAAGGTGTTTCACCGCTCGAACATCTACTCGAATGCGCCGATGCCGCACATGCAGCGCCTTACATGGACCGGCATCGCGATCCACGCGGGCAGGCTGCCCGGCTATCCGGCGTCGCATGGCTGCATCCGCCTGCCAGCGGACTTCGCCAAGTCGCTCTATCAGGTGACGGGGAAGGGGACGACGACCGTGGTCGTGACCAACCACAAGCTCGAATCCGACGGCCAGGCCCGGCAACTGGCGCTCGCCATGCCGATGCCCCGGCCGGGCCAGCGGGGCCACCTGATCCAGGGCGGCGAACCGCGGCTTGCGGATCTGGACAGCGCGCCCGAAAACCTGCTGCCGCCCGAGTTCGCCGACGCGCCGGAGGAACCGCAGATCGCGCAGGCGCCCGCGCCAGAGCCGGAGCCCTCTTCTCCCGCGCCGCCCGCACCGCCGAAGCGCGCCACTTCGTCGGGCGAGAGCCAGACGATCCAGCTCGCCGCGAAAGGCAGCCCCACCGAGGCCGAGGCCTACTGGGCGCGGATCAGTGCCCGCCATCCCGAGCTCGAACGCTACGAGAAGGCCATCATCCCCGCCGTTGTCGGATCGAAGCAGTATTACCGCCTGCGGGTGAGCGGGCCGGGGGCCTATGCCTCCTGCACGTCGCTCAAACGGTCGGGTACGGATTGCTTCCCCGTGAAGTGACGCAGCGTCGGCGACGCTAGGCTGTCTTCCGCGCAGTGCGCCAACCTGCCCAGAGCAGCATGACCAGCCATGTCAGCGCAGTGCCGGGGACGAGAAGTTCGCCATAGGTCCATCGGGCCAGGATCGCGGGAACGATCAGCACCGCACCCGGAAGGCAGAGAAGCGCCAGGGGCCAGGCCCGCATCCTGATGAACAACCAGCCCGCGAGCCCGCTCGACAGCGCCAGCAAGCCGAATTTCGTCCAGACGAAAACTGGCAGGAGTGCGAGCTCCCCCGAAGGGTCGGACATGTCGGCGGTTATCGACAGCAAAAGCGCGTTTTCGACCGCGTCCGATGCCGCCGCCAGCGGGCCGAGCCATCCGGCCAGCCACCAGCGCCGGTCTCCGGTCGTGGCGCCCCCCGCGCCGAAGAAGGCCAGGATCAGGCTGCCGTAGAACAGCATGAACAGGTAATCGAGCCGGTTGCCCGCATCCATCGCAGCAACCCTGGCGGAGGAGAGCGGGTCCGCCACCGTGCCGAAAATGGCAACAAGATGCGATGGCTCGGTTGCGAACTCGAAGGCGAGCACCGGGCTGGCGAGGGCCCACTGGGCTGGCGGAGAGGCCAGCTCCTGCGGAAACACGCGTCCCATCGCAAGCGACAGGACCAGCGTGGCAAGGCCCCATGTCAGCGCGGCGGGCCAGCTGCCCCACGCCCGCCGATGCCACGGGCGCGCACCTGCCGCGCGCTCGCCCATTACTGCTGGCGGCGGGCCATGAAGGCGAGCCGTTCGAACAGCATCACGTCCTGCTCGTTCTTGAGCAGCGCGCCATGCAGCGGCGGGATCGCCTTGTTCGGGTTCGCGTCCTGCAACACCTCGACCGGCATGTCTTCGTTCAGCAGCAGCTTGAGCCAGTCGAGCAGTTCGCTGGTGCTCGGCTTCTTCTTCAGGCCCGGCACGTCGCGAATGTCGTAGAAGATCTCCATCGCCTTGGTGACGAGCTGTTTCTGGATGCCGGGGAAATGCACGTCGATGATCTCGCGCATCGTGTCGCGATCGGGGAAGGCGATGTAGTGGAAGAAGCAGCGGCGCAGAAAGGCGTCGGGCAGCTCCTTCTCGTTGTTCGAGGTGATGACCACGATCGGGCGTTCCTTCGCCTCGATCCGCTGCTGCGTCTCGTAGACATCGAAGCTCATCCGGTCGAGCTCCTGCAACAGGTCGTTGGGGAACTCGATATCGGCCTTGTCGATCTCGTCGATCAGCAGCACTGGCAGCTCGGGGCTCTCGAAAGCCTCCCACAGCTTGCCCTTCTTGATGTAGTTCGAAATGTCGTGGACGCGCTCGTCGCCCAGCTGGCCGTCGCGCAGGCGTGCGACCGCGTCGTATTCGTACAGGCCCTGGTGCGCCTTCGTGGTCGACTTGACGTTCCACTCGATCAGCGGTGCGTCGACAGCCTTGGCGATCTCGTGCGCCAGCACGGTCTTGCCGGTGCCGGGCTCGCCCTTGACCAGCAGCGGGCGGCGCAGCGTGACCGCCGCGTTGACCGCCACCTTCAGATCGTCGGTTGCGATGTAGTCTTTGGTGCCTTCGAAACGTTCCATGTGGGGCCCTATCAAGTCCTGTTTCGCAACCTGCTAGGGCCCTGCGCCAAGCCTCGCAAGGGGCGGCGCCTATTCGGCGAGCGCGAGGATTCGCTTGGCGAGGAGAAGGAGGCTGGTCGTATCGACTTCTGCCGTAGGGTCCATCTGGGCGATCGCGAGCATGTGCCACCGGCCCGCTTCGTCGCGCAGCAGCCAGCTCATGTTGAGCACGCCTGCTTCCGAACCGCCCTTGTAGCCGACATAGTCCCACCCGGCGGTTTCCTCCTCGTCGAACACCGTGTTTACGGCCATGATCTGGCGCGCGGTATCCTCGGGCAGGGCGGCGAGCACGCGCATCAGCGCCCGCTGATCCGCCATGCTCGCGAACCATTCGATATCCTCGATCAGCACCGGCGTGCCCGAGGTGAAGGTGGCGTAGAAGCGTTCCTCGTCGATATCCGACAGGTCGAGCGCGGCGAGCATTTCGCGGCGCTGCGCTTCGGAGGCGGCGGCAAAAGCTTCGCCCAGATCGCCGGACTTGATGACGAACATCTCGCGGGTGGTCAGGAAGGGGAAGGACTGGGCCGGATCGGCATGGCCGCTGGCGCGCATCTCCGCCTCGATCGCCTCGCGGCCCACGGTGCGCATCAGCAGGTCGGTCGCGGTGTTGTCGCTGATCGAGATCATCAGCGTGGCCGCAGTATGCAGCGTCACCGGAGCGCCATCGGGCCAGTTCTGCATGATCCCGCTAGGAAAGCTCTTCGCATCGAGGGGAATCACATCGTCCCACGCCAACCGGCCTTCGCTGACCGCGCGGGACAGGGCGGCGAGCACGTACAGCTTGAAGGTCGAACCGATGGCAAAGGGCTGCGCGGTATCGCCATAGGTGTAGATCGCCTCGCCATCGAGCGGGCCGAACCACGCCGCGGCGCTGCCCGACAGCGCCTCCATGTCGGCGGAGATGGCGTCCGGCCCGGTCGCGACGGGCTTGATATCGTTCAACAGCAGTCCGGATATCTGGTAGGGCGCCTCGGCTTCGAGCGTCATCGGGCCGCTCGCCAGCGCCTTTTCGAAGCGAAGGGTGATCTGCGCCGCGTTCTCGCCGGTCGGCTCGACCGATTCGACGCCCACGATATCGCCGAGCTGTGCGGTCAGTTGCTGGCTGATCGTCGCGAACTGCTCGGCCGAGACCTGCGCCAGGAAGGTCGGCGAAAATACCTCGGTTGCATCGCCTTCCCCCTCGATCAGCGAAACGACATCCGCCGCGCGCGCCTCGAAAGGCGATTCCTGTGTCGCCTCCGTCTGCGCCATTGCCGGGCTGGCGAGGGTGCCGACCGAACCGAAGGCGAGCGCGACCCCCATCATCAAGGCGCGCATTGTCTTGACCTGCATGTTAGTTCTCCCTTTCCGGATCGATTACCACGTTACGTTATTTAGCGAAACGGCTAAATGCTCGGACGCAGCATTGCCGCAGGAGACACCCCACGATGCCCACCGAAAAGCTCTCCATCCGCACCCCCGCCGGGCACGATCTGGCGGGCTCGCTCGAGCTGCCGACCGGGCTGGTGCGCGGGGCCGCGCTGTTCGCGCATTGCTTCACCTGCACGAAGCAGAGCAAGGCGGCGGTCGAGGTGACGCGGGCGCTGGCCGAGCAGGGGATCGCATGCCTGCGGTTCGATTTTACCGGGCTGGGCGGCAGCGGCGGCGATTTCGGGCGCGCGGGGTTCGCCAGCGATGTCGAGGATCTGGTCGCTTCGGCCAATCACCTGTGCGATCGGTTCGGCAGCCAGATCCTGCTGATCGGCCACAGCCTTGGCGGGGCGGCGGTGCTGGCGGCGGCGGACATGATCGGGCGCGACCGGATCGCCGCCATCGCGACCATCGGCGCACCGGCCGATGTTCCCCACGTGCTGGGCAACATCGAAGGCGATCTGGAGGCGATCGAGCGCGACGGGGAGGGCGAAGTGACCATCGCCGGGCGCGCCTTCCACCTCAGCCGCGAGTTTCTCGACAAGACCCGCGCCATCGACCTGCCGCAGGAAGTCGGGCGGCTGAAACTGCCGATCCTCATCGCGCATTCGCCGACCGACGAGGTCGTCGGGGTCGACAATGCGTCCACATTGTTCACCGCCGCGCTGCATCCCAAGAGCTTCGTCAGCCTCGCCGGGGCCGATCACCTGCTGACCAGGGCCGAAGACGCGCATTTCATCGCCGATGTGATCGCCGCGTGGGGCGCACGCTACCTGCCGATGAAGGAGGACTGGCCGATGCCCGAGGACGGCGTGGTGGTCTGCACCGGCAACGGCAAGTTCGGCACCGAGGTTCACACCGCCTCGCACCGCTTCGTCGCCGACGAACCGCGCAGCTATGGCGGCGACGACACCGGCCCCACGCCCTACGACCTGCTGCTCGCCGCGCTCGGCACCTGCACCGCGATGACGATGAAGATGTACGCGGATCGCAAGGGCCTGCCCTTCGAGGGCGCGCGGATCGCGCTGACGCACGAGCGCGGTCATGCGCAAGATTGCGACCATTGCGAGGAGCAGGATGCGCAGATCCAGGCGCTCAACCGCGTCATCACCTTGCTCGGGGACGGACTGACCGCCGAGCAGCGCGACAAGCTGATGGAGATCGCGGACAAGTGCCCGGTCCACCGCACGCTCGAAGGGCATCTGCATATTCATACCGAGCGCGGCGACTAGAGGCGGGCGCGTGCTCACGCCGCTTCCAGCTCCTCCGCCTGCCGCTGCAGAGCACGTGCGGCACGCAGGTTGAGCCAGATGACGAAGCCGAAGAAGGCGAGCGTGAGGCCGAAAGGCAGGCCCATCTCGGAGACGAACTCGGCGAACCGTCCGCGCCTTGCCGCCTCGATTGCGACCGTGCCGTAGACACCCAGCACCCCGGGCATCAGCGGCCCGATATACCAAAACGGCACCGTGCGCAGCGCCTCCGCCTGGCGGCGGTACTGCGCAATCAGGTGGCTGCGGCAATCCTCCTCCGGACGGCGGGAGCGCATCGAGGCGCGCCTGTGCAGGTTCCACATCACGGCAATGGTGCCGCCCAGCATCAGGACGATCGCGCCTGCCATCAGCGTCTGCCCGCTCGCGGCGAACATGATGAAAGCGGGCACTTCGAGGCACAGCAGCAGGGCGCCCGCCGCATATTCGATCAGGTTGCGACGGCGGATCGTCCGCTCGAACCGCGTCCTGCGCTTCTCGAGCCGGGCCGGGTCCGTGAAGCTGTCGGCGGCATCGTCTGCGCGCCAGAGTTGCTGGAGACTATCGGTCATTCTCGACCTCCGGGAGTTGGAATTGCGCGGCGAGCCTGTTCCTCAGCCGCGACAGCCGCGTGGCCGCTGCACCGCTGGAAAGGCCCGTCACTTCCGCGATCTCCGCGCCCGAATGGCCTTCGAGCCACAGCAGGATGACCTGCGCGTCGAGCAGGGGGAGGGTGCGGATGATCGAATGGAGCCGGGCGAGGGCGTGGCTGTCGGCCTGTGCGGCTTCGCCATCGCCGGGCGCGGGCAGGGTATCGATTTCGTCGAGATCGACCGTGGCGGGTTTCCGCGAGGCGCGCCCCACATGGTCGGCGGCGACATTATGCGCAACGCGGAAGACCCATGTCTTGAGCGCGCAGTTCCCGTCGAACCGCGCGAAGCTGCGCCACAATTCGAGGTGGATGTCCTGTTCGAGATCGCGCGCCTTGTCGGTATCGCGTTCCATCGCGCGGGCAAGCCGGGCGATAGCGGGGGCGAACTGCTCGCCCGCTTGAGTGTAAAGTGTGGCCTGTTGCCCGGTCATGCCCCTTTAGTCGCTGGCCAAGCGGATTTCTTACAGAGGGGGCGAAGATTTTTTCGCGCTCGCCTCAATTGGTGGCTGACAGCGTGCGCTCCCCGGCGGGCATCCATTCGACACACTCGCCGTCCTGCTGAAGGCCGGGGTCGTCCACCAGACGCCACCCGACCCGACCCGCCCATTCGGGCGTCGCCTGCCAGTCCGGGTAGCTCTCCGAATCGAGCCTTTCGCGCCAGGGCACGTCGTGCCGGCCCATCAGGAACGCGCGCAGGTCCGCACGCCCCGTGCAGGATTCGAAGACGTCGGAATGGCGCCAGAAATCCGAGTCCGGCCCGGGGCTGTTCGAGGTGTCCACGATCCAGAAATTGTCGCGAAAGCGCGTTGCATGGCAGTCCTGCCGCCGGGATTTGGCCACCTCCCGGTCCGCGTAGTCGACCGAGTAGCGGCACTGGGTCGTGCCGAGCCGGGCATAGCCATGTGCCATCTGCGAGAGCCAGATGGGGCGGTCCTCGGCCGAAGTGTAGACGACGATGTCGCGCCGCTCGGTCGAGTCCGGCTGGCCGAAGGTCAACAGGCGATCGATCTCGCCTCCGTCCCTCAAGACCCGGTGCCGGTCGACATCGGGCGAGGCGATCACCAGCCGCTTCACGTTCCGCGCCCGCCCGGGATAGCGCGTATCGAGATCGAGCACGCTCTGGATCAGCGCGCGCCCGCCCATGCTGTGCGAGACCAGAGTGATGTCGCTCGCGATTTCGGCCAGATCGGCCAGAACCTCGCTGTTATACTGCTGCGCCCAGCCCAGACTGGCCTCGTCGTAGATATAGCTCAGTCCGCGGTCCCGCGAGGGCCACGACAGAACCACAGTCGGCACCGAATATTCGAAGGAGCGGCGCACGATCTCGCCCGTGCGCAGCGCTTCTTCGTAGGAGTTGTTGTAGCCGTGGACATAAATCGCGAGCTTGCCCGAACTGCCCCCTTCGCTCGACACCGCCTTCCGGATGGCGTCGCGCCACGTCTCGCGGTCCGCGAAGCGGCGGGTGGTGTGGGTCCGGGCCGGCTCATCCTCGGGGCCGGTGAGTTGCGCCTGCGCGAAGGTCATGCCCCGGTTGCTACGATAGGTCGAGAACCGCATGGCGCCGGTGCGGCAATCGGGCAGGCTGCTGGACATCACGAAGATATGATCGGGGTTCGCCTGCTCGACCGTCGCGATGGTCGGGCAGGCGCCAAGATCGGTCTGCCACAGCGCGGGATCGGGGGAGGGCACCCCGCAGGAGGCCAGGGCGATGGAAAAGCCCGCAATCGCCAGACTGACCCGCACACTCGGCATCGCACCTCTCCCCGAAAGTGGCCTTGCTTAGCGCCTCCACATTCCGGGGCTGCTGGTGCGCCCGCCATATGCAATCGCCTCAGGCGTCGAATCAAAGCGCCTCCTTGTAGGCTATCTTGTCCTTCAGATAGGCAATACGAAGTTCAGCTAATTCGATGCTGGTCGAAAGAGAAGATGAACTACGGATTGTCCCATGACGATATTCTTCGTAGGCAGCGCGACTTTCCGCTTCTTGGTATTTCTTCCAAGCTTTCTGTGCTTTTTCAAGCGCAGTGGAGTATTCCGGATCGCTGGCTAATATCGTAAGTTTAAGAATAAGCTCTGCGATTTCGTGATCGAGCGTTTGTGCCCTCGCATCCAATTGAGCGCCTATTGCTCCGGTCGTGTGGAGAGGCGAATTTTTGGCGTTGTAGTTAGATTTTCCTCTGCGAACGAACTTTTCGAGGGCAACCTGCTCTATGCCGAGATCACTAAGGAATGTAATCGCTTCGTTGTCGGACATACCTGTAGCTTTAAGCTTCGTATGAAGCGAAAGCACCGAGGATGTCCGGGCTATTAGCTCATCGGAACCCGCACGCGTAAACCACCTTTGGATGAACCATAGCGCCGATGTGGCGGCCGCAGTTAGAACGACAATTACGATTTCATCAAACATTTCCGGCCTCAGGCGTCGATCAGCTCGCGGTCGAGGTCTCCGGCCTTGTTCTGAATGAACTGGTAGCGGTGTTCCGGGTTGCGGCCCATCAGCTGGCCGACAAGTTCCTTCACCGCCGCGCGGTCCTCGAACTCGGGGGGCAGAGTAATGCGGATCAGGCTCCGGCTGTCCGGATGCATGGTCGTTTCGCGCAGCTGCGCGGGGTTCATTTCGCCGAGGCCCTTGAAGCGGCTGATCTCGATCTTCTTGCCCTTGAAGACCGTCTCTTCCAGCTCGCGCCGGTGCTCCTCGTCGCGCGCGTAGCGGCTCTCCTTGCCGCTGGTCAGCCGGTAGAGCGGCGGCTGGGCGAGGAAGAGGTGGCCCTTGCGGACAATGTCCGGCATTTCCTGGAAGAAGAAGGTCATCAACAGCGTCGCGATGTGCGCGCCGTCGACATCGGCGTCGGTCATGATGACCACGCGGTCGTATCGCAGCGCATCGGCGTCGCAATCCTTGCGCACGCCGCAGCCGAGCGCGAGGATCAGGTCCGCGATCTCGCTGTTGGCGCGGATCTTGTCGGCACTGGCGGACGCGACATTGAGGATCTTGCCCCGGATCGGCAGGATCGCCTGCGTCTTGCGGTCGCGCGCCTGCTTGGCGCTGCCTCCGGCCGAATCGCCTTCGACAATGAACAGCTCGGTCTCGCCGTCGGTCTCGCCCGAACAATCGGTCAGCTTGCCGGGCAGACGCAGCTTCTTGGCATTGGTCGCGGTCTTGCGCTTCACCTCGCGCTCGGCGCGGCGGCGCAGGCGCTCTTCCATGCGCTCCATCACTTCGCCCAGCAGCGCCTTGCCGCGCTCCATGTTGTCGGCGAGGAAATGGTCGAAATGGTCGCGCACCGCATTCTCGACCAATTTCGCCGCCTCGGGCGAGGTCAGCCGGTCCTTGGTCTGGCTCTGGAACTGTGGATCGCGGATGAAGACGGAGAGCAGCACCTCGGCGCCCGCCATCACGTCATCGGCAGAGATGTCCTTCGCCTTCTTCTGGCCGACGAGATCGCCGAAGGCACGCAGGCCCTTGGTCAGCGCATTGCGCAGGCCCTGCTCGTGCGTCCCGCCATCGGGGGTAGGCACGGTGTTGCAGTACCAGCTGGTCGCAGCGTCGGAGAAGAGCGGCCAGGCAATCGCCCACTCGACGCGGCCCTGCGATGTACCGTCCACTTGCGGGAAATCCTGGCGCCCCGTGAACGGCTCTGCGGTGACGCATTCGCGCCCCTCGATCCGCTGCGCGAGATGATCGGCGAGCCCGCCGGGGAACTTGAACGTCTCCTCGGTCGGCACGTCTTCGCCCGCGAGGCTTTCCGCGCACTTCCACCGAATCTCGACACCTGCGAAGAGATAGGCCTTCGAGCGCGCTAGCTGGAACAGCCGCTTTGCGCTGAACTTGCGCTCGCCGAAAATCTCCGGGTCGGGTGTGAAGCTGACCGTGGTGCCGCGCCTGTTGGGGGCCGCGCCGACTTCCTCGATAGGGCCGAGCGTCTGGCCCTTGGAGAACTCCTGCGCGTAGAGCGTCTTGTCGCGCGCAACCTCGACCCGCGTGTTTTCCGACAGGGCATTGACCACGGAAACGCCGACCCCGTGCAGGCCCCCCGAGGTCGCGTAGGCCTTGCCCGAGAACTTGCCGCCCGAGTGGAGCGTCGAGAGGATCACTTCGAGCGTCGACTTGCCGGGATATTTGGGGTGCTCGTCCACCGGGATGCCGCGCCCGTTGTCGGTTACCGAGAGCCGGTTTCCTTCATCGAGCCGCATCTCGATCCGGGTGGCGTGGCCTGCCACGGCCTCGTCCATCGCGTTGTCGAGGACTTCGGCGGCGAGGTGATGCAGCGCGCGGTCGTCCGTCCCGCCGATATACATGCCGGGGCGGCGGCGCACGGGCTCGAGCCCTTCGAGCACCTCGATGGAAGAGGAATCATAGTCGCCGCTGGAGGTCGGCGTACCGTCGAACAGATCATCGGACATGGGCCCGACTCTGGGCGCGGGCACGCCGCTTCACAAGCCGCGCGGTGCCCCTGTCCGCAGGTTTCGGCCGATCAGAAACTGTCCGGCGCGGGCGAGACGACCACGACCTGCCCGTCGCGCACCTCGCGCACCTCCAGCGTGCGCTGCGCGGTGCCGTCGGCGCGGAAGCGGAAGGCCCCGTCGAGGCCGAGGAAGCCACCCGCATCGGTCAGCTCGCGGGTGGGGAAGGGCGTGCCCGGCTGCCAGCCTTCGCCCGCCACCCGCAGCGCGAGCAGGACGCTGTCGTAGCCGAGCGTCGCGATGCGGTAGGGCGAATTGCCGAAGCGGTTGCGGTAGCTGTCCGAAAAGCGACGATAGCGCCCATCCGACAGGGCCGAAAACAGCGCGCCGCGCATGGCTTCGGCTTCGGGAATCGCGCTCTCGCCGCTCCACAGCTCGGTGCCGAGCAGACGCGGGGCGGTGCCGGTCTCGCCGCGCAGCTCGTCCGCCGCGATAATCGCGAGGCGCGGGCTGTCGGCGATCATCACGGTATCGAACCCGCCGCGCGCCCGCAGACGACGCGCGGCACTGGCCGCGGAACCTTCGTTGCGCGAATAGCGCTCGGTCGCGACGAGGGTGCCGCCGACGCCGCGCAGCGCCTCGATCAGGGCAAGCTCCGCCTGCCGGCCATACTCGCCATCGGGCACCAGCGCGCCGTAATTGCGGGCACCCTGGCCACGGGCGAACTCGACCGTGCGGGCAACCGATTGCGAGGGCGAGAGGCCCATCAGATAGACATCGGGCGAGGCGACGCTGACATCGTTGGAAAAGGCGATCAGCGGAATGCCCGCCGGGCGCGCCTCGGCCAGCACGTCCGCCACGTTGCGACCGAGCAGCGGGCCGAGGATCAGCTGGTTTCCTTCGGCGATGGCGCGCCTTGCGGCACCGCGCGGATCGTCGGACGTGTCATAAGTGGTGATACGCAGGTTGTCGGCATTCGTATCGAGCAGCGCCATGGTGGTCGCATTGGCGATCGACTGGCCGACGCGCCCGTTTTCGCCGCCGGTCGGCACCAGCAGCGCGACCCGGTGGCGTGCCTCATCCTGCGGCAGGGGAAGGGGCGTGTCGCGCGGGATCGGCGGCGGCGTCCGCGAATCGCCGGTGGAGGGCCCCGGCTGGGACGTCGGCGGCGGTGGCGTGCTCGGCCCCGAGACATCGGGGATGAGCTGGCAGCCGGCGAGCAGCAGGCCGGTGCCGAAAGCGAGCATCATGCGGCGAATAGTGCCGAGCTTAATCTTGCTGGTGCCCATCATGCTTGCGAAAATCCCCTCGATTGGTTCATGGCCGGTTGGTGACCAGTTCCAGCGACGCACACAATCCCGGTTCGGACCTGGACGCCGCACTTGCGCCGGGCCTCTATATCGTCGCGACGCCGATTGGCAATCTGAACGACATCACCTTGCGGGCAGTCGACGTGCTGAGGCGGTGCGACGGGGTCGCCTGCGAAGACACGCGCGTCACCGGCAAGCTGATGAAGCACCTCGGCCTTTCCAAGCCGCTGTGGCGTTATAACGACCATGCCGATGAGCGCGACCGGGCGCGGCTTGTCGAGAGCATGGAGACGCGCGCGGTCGCGCTGGTGAGCGATGCAGGCACACCGCTGATCTCGGATCCGGGATACCGGCTGGTCAATGCCGCACGCGAGGCGGGCGTGCCGGTCACCACGATCCCCGGCCCCTGCGCCGCCATCGCCGCGATCACGCTGGCAGGCCTGCCGAGCGACCGCTTCCTGTTCGCCGGTTTCCTGCCGATGAAGGAAAAGGCGCGGGCGGATATGCTGGCGGAGTTTGCTGCGGTCGACGCGACGCTGGTGTTCTACGAAAGCGGACCGCGCCTGACCAAGGCTCTGGGCGCCATCGCTACGGCCTTGTCCGGTCGGCGGGTGGCCGTGGCGCGCGAGATCACCAAGCTGCACGAGGAATGTCGGGTCGAGACGCCGCAGGCTCTGATCACCCATTACGAGGCGCATCCGCCCAAGGGAGAGATCGTCCTGCTGGTCGAGCCTCCATCGGAGCAAGAGGCAAGCGCCGAGGATGTCGATACTTTGCTGCGCGAGGCCTTGCAGACCGAAAAGCCCTCGCAGGCGGCGGCGAAGGTGGCCAAGGCGACCGGCGCGGATCGCAAGGCGCTTTACGCCCGTGCGTTGGAACTGCGCGAGTGAGTCTGAAGCGCGAGCGTGCCGAAAGGGCAGGGCGTGGCGGCGAGGAAGAAGCCGCGCGCTGGCTCGAAGGCGAGGGGTGGGAGATCGTCGACCGCCGCCGCAAGACACCG
>PAVA01000085.1 GCA_002712945.1 Citromicrobium sp. | reverse complement strand
CGGCGAGCGTGGACTTGCCATGGTCGATGTGCGCGATGATGGAAAAATTGCGGATTTTCGAAAGGTCGGTCATTGCCGCCGCCAATATACGCCCCGCCCCGGCGTGTCAGCTTTTTTGAGGGGCGCCATGCACCGTTGCGCGCAAGATGCCCGACCGAAGGTCAGGCGCTGCGTCGCTGAGCGGCCTCGTCCTTCCGGATGGGCTTCGGGACTTCCTGCACTGCCGTCATCACGCCCTTGTCGTCGCGCCTGAGCCGCTGAGCGAACTGCACGCCGATGCGGTTTTCGGAGCACCAGCGCACTTCGGCGTCGACCACCAGCTTCTCGTCGAGCGCAACCCGGAAGACCGTTCCCTCCGGCACGTTCCACAGGCCTTCGATCATGGCGCCCTGCGACGAGAGGTTGCGTATGGTCGCGTTGTAATAGTGCTCGCCATGCTGGAGCACCACGCGGCGTAGCATCGCCTGGCGCGGTTCGCGGGCGGCGCGCGGGCCTGTGGGGCGCATCGTCAGCCCCTTGGAGAGCAGGCGGTCGGCTTCCGCAGTCGATAGCGGCTTCGAATAGAGATAGCCCTGGATGTGGCTGCACCCGTGCATGCGGACCAGTTCGAGCTCGTCCATCGTCTCCACCCCCTCGGCGGTGGTATCCATGCCCAGAGCATCGGCGAGGCTGCTGATCGCGGCGATGATCGCGCCGTTGCGGCTGCCCGGCATGGTCGCCCCGCGCACGAAGCCCTGATCGATCTTGATCTTGTCGAACGGCGCGTTCTTCAGATAGCCGAGCGAGGAATAGCCGGTCCCGAAATCGTCGAGCGCGAGGCGCACGCCGATCTTCTTCAGCGCGGCAAAGGTCGCATCCGTGCCGCCTTCCTCGCTCAGGAACACGCTCTCGGTGATTTCGAGTTCGAGCCGGGAGGGATGGATGCCGGCCTTCGCGATGGCGGCGGAAATGACCCCGGGCAGGCCAGGATCGGCGAACTGGAGCGGCGAGACGTTCACCGCGCAGCGCACCGATGCGGGCCAGCGGGCGAGATCGGAGCAGGCCTGACGCAGCGCCCATTCGCCGATGGCCGGAATCAGCCCGGCATCCTCGGCGACGGGAACGAATTTCTCGGGGCTGATCCAGCCGTGCTTGGGGTGTTTCCAGCGCAACAGCGCCTCGAAGCCCGCGAGCTGTTCGGTCGCGGTGTAGACCACCGGCTGGTAGTGAAGCTGGAGATCGCCCCGGTCGATCGCCGAGCGCAGCTCTTCCTCCAGCTGGTTGCGCTCGCGCGCGGCGACATGGAGATCGTCGGAAAACACGCGGTAACGCCCGCGCCCCGCATCCTTGGCGGCGTAGAGCGCGAGGTCGGCGCTGCGCACGAGGTTTTCGCTCGACGTGCCGTGATCGGGCGCGAGCGCAATGCCGACCGACACGCCGATAACCAGCCGTTTCCCCTCGACCGAATAAGGCTGGGAAAGCGAATGAATGATGTCGCTGCCCAGGCTGTCGAGCATCTGCGGGTCGCATCGCTCGGCGATGAGCACCTGAAATTCGTCACCGCCGATACGGCCCACCAGCCCGACATCGCCGACCACCTTTTCCAGCCGGCGCGCCACCTGCCCCAGCAGCGCATCCCCGGTCGGATGGCCGAAGGTGTCGTTGACATGCTTGAAGCGGTCGAGATCCAGCATCAGGATCGTGCAGGCCCGCTTGCGCGGGTCGGGCTCCGTCAGCAGCTTCGAGAGCGACTGCGCAAGCGTGTGACGGTTGGCGACCCCGGTGAGCGAATCGAACATCGCCAGCCGCGATGCGCGCTCGGCGCTTCGGCGGCGTTCGGTCAGATCGGTTCCCGAACCGCGGAAACCACAGAAATGATCGAACCCGTCGAAGATCGGACGGCCATTGACCGACCACCAGACGAGCTCCTCCCTGTCTGGCCTGGTGTTGCACACCGGCAGATCGTGGAAGGCGGATTGCGCGGTGAAGTGGAACTTGATCGTCCGCTCCGCCTCGCGATGGTCGGGATCGACCTCGAACACCTGGGTGAAGACCTCGCCGATCAGCGCGTCGTGGTCGAAGCCGTAACGATCGGCGAATTCGGGCGAGATATAGGTGATCCGCCCTTCGCAATCGGTCTCCCAGAACCAGCCCTGTCCGGTCGCCTCGTAGTCCCGCATGATGTCGATCGAGCGGTTGCGCAGCCGCTCGTCCGCCTGCCGCTCCCCTTCGCGCATGCGGTCGTGCCGTTCCTGATAATAGGCGACGCTGACACCGCAGATGGTCGCCACGCCAAGCGCGACAGCCGCGATCGTGTAGCCGTGAGCAACCGCGTTGAGCGCCACCGGCGCCCACAGGCCCATCTTGGCGAAGAACAGCTGGAACGGGCGCCTGCCCAGAAACACGCCGAGCATCATGCCCATGACAAGGATCGACATGGCCCCGAGCGCCCAGGACAGATCGCCCGGCGCCATCCACCGGGAGAAGCCGAAGCCGATCAGCACTTGCGGGAGCAGACCGAAGACGAACAGCAGCGGGTAAGTGGCAATGGTTCCCTTTTGATCCGCGAACCGGGATGCCGAAAGCAGGAGGCCACCGCACAGGAAGGCGATCAGAGTTTCTGCGCCGGGGAGGCTCTGGCCAACGATCCCGCTCAGGATCGCGGTGGCCAGCAGAACGAGCAAGAGCAAGGGCCACTGGCGCGGCAGGACCGGCGTGGGCTCCTGGGCTTCCTTGTCCCATCCGCGCGTCAGGGCATCGCCGCTGCGACGACGCGCAGGCTTCGCCGAATCGCGGCGCTCCGCGCGGCCGCCCGAGGTTTCGGGCGGGGGAACGGGTCCCTCCGATGTCGGTGCGTGCGCTTTGCCCTCCATATTGCGCTTATTCGCAGCAAGCCGCTCGAAAAGGATTAAGCGTCAGGCTTTCCAAAAGGCTAACGGACCCCGACGAGGGCGAAGCCTTGCCATGCCCGCCGACGCCCCGCTTGTGTCGCGGCGCTGCACCGGCCATCAGAGCGGCATGCTCGACTGGCAGGCTTCACCCAAATTCGCGCGGATCGACGAGAGCGCGGCCCTTGCGCGCGCGGAATTGCGCGATTGCGGGCTGTTCGGGGCGCGGACCGCGTGATCCGATTCGGCGATCTCGACCTGCGCCTGCCCGGCTGGGGGCTGTTCGGCAGCGCGGCGAACGAACGGGAGCGACCGCGCGCGCGCAGCGGCGAACCGGGCGGCCCGCTGAGCGCCGAGGTTTCCTTCGAAAAGGTTGACGGACTGGAGCTGCGCGTGGCGCGCTGGCGGCTGGACGAACCCTCCGACTATCCGCCTTTGCTGTTCTTCAACGGCATCGGCGCCAATATCGAGGCGGTCGCGCCGCTGGCCGAAGCGCTGACCGAGCGTGGCTTCATCATGTTCGACATGCCGGGCACGGGGGAATCGCCCGATCCGGTCATGCCCTATAATCCTTTCACGATGAGCTGGACCGCGATGGGCCTGCTCGAACGCTTCGGGATTCCCGTGGTCGACGTCATGGGGATGAGCTGGGGCGGCCTGATGGCGCAGCATTTCGCGCTTCAGCATGCGCGGCACGTGCGCCGGGTGGTGCTCGCGGCGACCTCGCCCGGCATGCTGATGATCCCCGGCGATCCCAAGATGCTGGCGCAGATGGCCGATCCCTATTCGGCGATCAACGAGATGCTGCTGCGCGAATATCTGACCGCGATGGACAATGCCGACGAGAGCAAGCGCGCGCGCAATTCCATCGGCAACATCACTCCGCCCAGCAGCACCGGCTATTTCTATCAGCTGATGGCGCTGGCCGGGTGGACGAGCCTGCCCGCCCTGCCCTTCCTCGACAAGCCGGTGCTGGTGATGATGGGCGAGAACGATCCGGTCGTTCCGCTATCCAACGGCAAGCTGCTGGCAGGAATGATCCCCGACGCGCGGCTCGAGGTGTTCGAGGGCGCGGGCCACCTGTTCCTGATGACCCACCCGGACAAGTCGATCGGGCTCTTGCGGGAATTTCTGGGCTCGGACGCCTAGACCCGCATCGGCATCAGCACATAGAGCGCGGGCGAGTTCTCGTCCCGCCGGATCAGCGTCGGTGCGCCCGCATCGGCGAGATGCAGCTCGACCATGTCGCTGTCGATCTGGCTGAGGATGTCCTTGAGATAATTGGCGTTGAAGCCGATCTCGAACCCGTCGGACTTGTATTCGGCCGCGATTTCCTCGGCCGCCGTGCCGTTGTCGGGGCTGGTGACAGAGAGCGTCACCTTGTCCTCGTCGAGGCCCATCTTGACCGCGCGGGTCTTCTCGGTGGCGATGGTCGCGACGCGGTCCACGCCTTCGTAGAAGGTCTTGGGGTCGAGCTTCAGGAGCTTGTCGTTGCCCGTAGGGATCACCCGGCTGTAATCGGGGAAGGTGCCGTCGATCAGCTTGCTGGTCAGCACCACGCCGCCTTCGCCGCCAAGCGTGAAGCGAATCTTGCTGGCGGAAAGGTCTATCTGGACGTTCGAATCGAGCGCTTCTTCCAGCAGTTTGCGCAGCTCGGTCACGGCCTTTCGCGGCACGATGACATCGGGCATGCCCGCCGCGCCCTCGGGCCGGTCGAGCGTGTAGCGCGCCAGCCGGTGCCCGTCGGTCGCCGCCGCCTTCAGCACCGGGCGCGATTCGTCCGAGACATGCAGGAAGATGCCGTTGAGGTAGTAGCGCGTTTCCTCGGTGCTGATCGCAAAGCGCGTGCGGTCGATCAGTTCGGCCAGCTCGCGCGCGGGCAGCTCGAAACTGGTCGGCAGCTCGCCCTCGACGATCACCGGGAAGTCGTCGCGCGGCAGCGTCGGCAGCTGGAAGCGGCTGCGCCCGGCCTTGACCACCATGCGGTTGTCGGCGGTTTCGAGGCTCACCTGGCTGCCGTCGGGCAGCTTGCGGGCAATGTCGAACAGCAGGTGCGCCGAGACGGTGATCGCCCCGCCGCTCTCCACGCTCGCCGCAGTCATGGTTTCGACCACCTGCAGGTCGAGGTCGGTCGCCATCACCTTGACCCCGCCGCCCTCGTCGGCGTCGATCAGCACGTTGCTGAGGATCGGGATGGTGTTGCGCCGCTCCACGACCGACTGCACGTGGGACAGGCAGCGGAGCAGCGTCGCGCGTTCGATGGTGGCCTTCATCGGTCCTTCTCTCGTTCGGGGCGCAAAAACCTGCGGGCAGAGGGGCAGCGCCGCCCCGTCATGCTTCCGATGCGCCTCACTCTTCCCGCCACCATTAGCGCTGACGCCAATCGCAGCAAGTGAATAGCCCAGCGGTGCCGGGATTGCTGGGGATAATCAAGCGTCGCGGGCGCGCCTAGTCCATACTGCGATACATCGCGGAGGTCGACGCGATGTAGACGCCGACGGTATTCCAGATGGGCTGCGGCACGGCTTCGGCATCGAAGCCGACGTCTGCGAAGCGGCCGAGCATGATCTCGGCCTGCTGCGTGCTCATGCCCTGAATCGGCGGATTGGCGCGCCCTGCCCCTACATCCATGATATCCTCGATGATCCACACCGGCATGTCCGTGGAGAGCAGACGGCGCAGCGCGAGGGTGCGCGACCACTTGGAATAGCCGTAAGTGAGCATCTGGCCGACGTCTTCTTGCGACGCGCCATGGCGGGTTGCGCAGGCGTCAACCGCCTGACGATAGGCGTCGATCTCGGCCTGATCCCTCTGCGGGCCGCCCGGCGTGCTGACCATGCCCTCGATCTGCCGGATCGTCGCGTCGGGCGTTCCCAGGAAGGCGCATTCGAGCGCCGCAGGGCTCGCCGCCGCTGCCGGTTGCGCGCCCAGTGCCGCGAAGGCGAGCAGCCCCGCGCCCAAAACTCCAAGCTTCATCGTTCTTTCCCCCTTGAATCGCAATTCAGCAGCGCAGGCTCAAAGCATCGCCATCCCGCCGTTGACGTGCAGCGTCTGCCCGGTGACATAGGCCGCCTCATCGCTGGCGAGGTAGGCGACAGCTGCGCCGATCTCGTCGCCCTCGCCCATCCGGCCTGCCGGAATGCGGCTCTCGATGGCGGCCTTCTGCTTGTCGTCGAGCGCATCGGTCATCGCGGTGCGGATGAAGCCGGGTGCGACGCAGTTCACCGTGATGCCCCGGCTGGCGAGTTCCTGCGCCAGGCTCTTGGACATGCCGGTGAGGCCCGCCTTGGCGGCGGTGTAGTTCATCTGGCCCGGATTGCCCGTCGCCCCGACAACGCTGGTGATCGAGATGATCCGGCCACCGCGTGCCTTCATCATCGGCCGCGCGGCGGCGCGCATCAGGCGGAAGGCGGCTTCGAGGTTGATGCGGATCACCTGATCCCACTCCTCGTCCTTCATCCGCATCGCCAGATTGTCGCGCGTGATGCCGGCATTGTTCACGAGGATGTCGATCTGGCCCAGCGTGTCGATCGTTGCGGGCACCAGTTCCTCGACGCTCTCGGCACTGGAGAGGTCGCAGGTGATCTCGACATGCGCGCCGTTATCGTGCGCGTATTCGTCGTTGAGCTGGTCGCGGAAGGCGCGCAGCTTGTCGCCGTTCGAGCCGCTCAGCGCCAGCCGGGCACCCTGCGCCGCGAGCGCCTTGGCGATAGCCGAGCCGATTCCGCCGCTTGCGCCCGTTACCAGCGCGGTTTTTCCTTCGAGTGAGAACAAAGATCCATCTCCGCCGAACTATGCAATATGCACAAGCCTTCGCGGTCCGCGCACGGATGGTCAATGGCTGACCGCGAAAAGCGCTAGCGCGGCGTGAAGTCCAGCCGGCGAACCTCGCCGATCTTGCCATCGGCCATGCGGCCCTCGACCAGTTCATAGCCCATCAGCGCAAAGATGCGGTCGCCGATGAAGATCGGGCGTGCATTGCCATACCAGTCGACACAGGAGGCCTCGCAGCTATCCGCCGCATCGGGATCGCCAGGCTGCGCGCTGCTGTCGAGCGATCCGGCCGGCGAGAGTATCCGGTCTTCGCGCCGGAGGAAGGCGATGGCCGACGCATCGCCGAGAAATTCGCCCAGATCGTTGCGCAGCTCGCGCGATACGGGCAGGCCCAGCGTTCCGTCCACGCCTCCCTCGCTGCCCGCATCGGGGCGGTAGAACAGCGCCTGGCTGCGTGTTTCGCCCTCTTCGGCATCGGGCATCAGATAGGTATTGGCGAGCCGGGCAGCACCGCTTTCGGCGTCGAGTGCGATGGAGGAAAAGCCCAGCGCATCCTGCGCGCTCGGCCCGATCGCCACCGCATCGCTGCCCATCGCGTCGAAGCGCGTAATCCCGTGCGGCAGTGGCATCGCGACCACCCAGTCGTGATCGAGCGGGACGATATAGATCTGCGGCGTCTCTTCCTCGTCGCCGTAGCTGCCGGCGGCATAGAGCAGGTGGCGGCCGACATAGCGGTTGAAGAAGCGCCAGCCATCCACCGGCGGGAGGGTGCGGTATCGCTCCTTTCCGGCATCGTCCGCACCATCGCCCAGCGCATCGAGCGGCAGCTGCAGCAGCATCGGATCGCCTTCGCTGACCTCGCCGCCCCACATGCCCCCGCCATAGTCGCTCGCGCGGACCAGGATATCGATCGACTCCCCGCCATTCTCCCGAAACGAGAACTGGTCGACCGGAGACCCCGTCACGCCCAGCGCGGTGGGCGCCGATCCGTCGAGCGGAATGCGGTAGAGGATGGCATCGGCCTCATCCTCGTTCGCATCGCCATCCTCGTCTTCGGCGAACCAGACATCCTCCCCATCGACCCACACATAGGCGCTGCCGGGCGAAAAGTAGAAATCGCGACCATACCCGCCCAGGGCCATGGTGGACCGGCAGGCAAGGTCGGCCCCGCCCAGATCGCACGAGGTTACCGTGTGGAGCGTCTCGAGGCCCATTGCGGGCGTATCGAGATAGCGCTGGGGCAGATAGATCCGGCTCGCGCCGTCACTGCGCTTCGGATCGGAAAGGCTGCCATCGGAGGCGCGGCGCCGCACGGTCGGCAAGCCGTCGCGCCAGTCCACGCCATAGAAATCGATCGGGGCATAGAACAGCAGCTCCTCGCCGATCAGGCGCGAGGCGTAGTTGCGCGAGGAATAGTAATCGCCCGAGGTCAGGTAATGCGTATCGCGATAGGTAAAGCGCCCATCGCCGGAGAGATCGAACCGGCTGACCTCGGTGCCATTACCGCCGTAGGAATAGCCGATCACGATCACGGTATCGCCCGCGATCAGCATTTCGTCGTACCAGGTATCGCCCGGGTCGTCGTCGCCCGGAGGAAACGCATCGATAGTATCGACCCGCGTAAGCCCGCCATTGTCCAGCGCCACGCTGAACAGCCTGCCGCGTCTCAGGATGACCAGGTGATTGCCGCGCCGCTTGACGATTCCACCCTCGTCGACGCCCGCTTCCTGCGTGTTGGTAATGCTTTCCTCGGCCACGGAGGCGGTGACCACGACGCTGTCCGCTGCAGATTCGACCACCTGCACCGGCGCTGCCGATTCGACCTGAGAACCCGAGGGCGCGGGCGGCGGCGGGGGTGGAGGCCGCGGTGGGGGCGCGTACATGGGCACGGGTACTTGAGGAGCAGCTTCCTCCAGTTCCTCGATCTGCCGGAAATAGGCGTCGATCGCCGCTTCGCCTTCGAGCGCTGGCAGGCTGGTCGCGGACGACGCTCCTCCGGGCTCGATCGTCGTACAGGCGGTTGCGATCGGCAGGACCGTCACCACCGAAAGGATCGCCGTAATCCGCGTGACCGTGAAACGCATGCGCGCCCTCCCCCCAAGGATCGTAACTAATTCACGATCCTACGGAGAATTTGCCGGAGCGCCACTCAAAATGGCAATCTGCCGCTCCCGGACGGGTCGCCCCCTCAGCCCAATTCTTTTGCCAGCGCCTCGAGGTCGTCCATCGTGATGCAGCTGGCGACCTTGGCTTCCTTGTCGGTGCGCGAGACCATCGGCCCGAGCACCTTGCCGCCCAGCTCCACGAAATGCTCGACGCCGTCGGCGCGCATCGCCAGCACGCTTTCGCGCCAGCGCACGCGGCCGGTGATCTGATCGACCAGCAGGCCCTGCTCCTCGCTCGAGTTGGACACCTTGGCCGCCGTCACATTGGCGTAGAGCGGCAGGTCCAGCGCGGAGGGGCTGGTGTTGTCGAGCGCGATCTTCATCCGCTGCGCGGCGGGCTTCATCAGCGAACAGTGGAACGGGGCGGAGACCGCAATCTTCACCGCGCGCTTCACGCCGAAATCCTTCGCCATGTCGATCACCCGGTCGATCGCTTCGGCGTGGCCCGAGAGGACGACCTGCGAGGGGTCGTTGTCGTTGGCGATTTCGCACTCCTGGCCGCGCGCGGCCTCGTCGGCCAACTTCTGCGCGGTCTCGATATCGGAGCCGAGCAGCGCGCACATCGACCCCACGCCGATCGGCACGGCATCCTGCATCGCGATGCCGCGCAGGCGCAGCAGCTTGGCCGTATCGCCGAGCGAGAAGGCATTGACCGCGCAAAGCGCAGTATATTCGCCGAGCGAGTGGCCCGCGACGCAGCCGGCGGCGTCCTTCAGCTTCATGCCGAAATCCTTCTCCAGCACCCGCAGCGTGGCGATGGCATTGGCCATGATCGCGGGCTGGGCGTTGGAGGTGAGCGTCAGTTCGGCGTCCGGCCCCTCGCGCATCATGGCGGACAGCTTCTGGTTCAGCGCGTCGTCGACCTCCTGGAAGGTCTCGCGCGCGGCGGCGCTCGCATCGGCGAGGTCGGCACCCATGCCGACCTTCTGGCTCCCCTGACCGGGGAAGATAAAGGCTCGCATCAAATTCTCCTTGTGGCCCGCGGGCCTAGGAACCCCGCGCAGGGCTTGCAAGGCCGAAGGGGACGATGCGGTTGGACGCTGTGTGGCCGATTTCGGCGCGACCGAGATAGGGGATGCCCGCCCGCGCGCACCAGTATTGCGCGATTTTCTCTGCCGTTTGGCCGAACTCGCGGTCGTTTTCGGGCACGTTGTTGACCGCGCCGAGCCGCAGGCCCGCGACGCGCGGCAAGGTATTGGAAAGGCTGAAGAACAGCCGGTCCACCGCATAAAGATGCTCGCTCACCTCCTCGACCATCACGACATGGCCCGAAAGATCGGGCAGCAGCGGCGTATCGACCAGCATGGCGAGCGTGATGAGGTTGAACGCAACGGTGGGCGTCTTGCCATCGAGATGCGGTTCCAGCCCGCTCCCATCGCCGGAGAACCAGCGCAGCACGCGGCGCACCGCCTCGCGGCCCCGCTCGCTACGCGCGCTGACCGGCATCGACCCGTGGACCGGCTGGCCGATCCCGGCGCGGTAGAGCGCCGCGAGCATGTAGCCCATGTCGGAAAAACCCACATAGGTCTTCTCGCGCGCAGCAGCGTTCATCCGCGCAACGGCGGCCTGGGCGATCCGGTTGGAGCCATAGCCGCCCTTGGCGAACCACACCGCGTCGTATTGCGGGTCGTTCGCGCATTCGAGCAGCGCGGTCAGCCGTTGCAGGTCGGTGCCCGCGAAATGGCCGTGGGTCTCGAAGCATTGCGGGTGGACGTAGACGCTGTGTTCGGGGAACTCGTCCGCCACAAGACGCTCGATCGCCTCGGCATGGTCGGGCGTGATCGCGGTTGCGGGCGCGCAGATGGCGATGCGTGTCATTGCGCGGTTGTATCCGCCAAACGCACCCCCGTCATCCCCGCGAAGGCGGGGAGCCCGCTGCCTTGAGCGGACCGATCGGCAAAATAGCGGGAGCCCCGCCTTCGCGGGGGTGACGAGTTAGTCTTATACCAATAGGCAGACTGGATGACCGACTTGCCCGACCCCACCGCCAACCTCACCGCCCGCCCCTGGTTCTTCTGCGGGATAGGCGGATCGGGGATGCAGCCGCTCGCCGCGATCCTCAAAGGGCGCGGGGCGGAGGTCGCCGGGTCGGACCGCAGCTTCGACCAGGGCCGCACGCCCGAGAAACTCGCTGCGCTGGAGGCGCAGGGTTTCCGCCTGTTCCCGCAGGACGGCAGCGGGATCGACCGGCCCGAACAGGTGCTCGTGGCGAGCGCGGCGGTGGAGGACACCGTGCCCGAGGTGGTGCGCGCGAAGGAGCTGGGCGTGCCCCGCCTGACCCGTGCGGACCTCAACGCCGCGCTGTTCAACGCGGCCCAAACCGGCGTCGCGGTCGCCGGGACCAGCGGCAAATCGACCGTGACCGGAATGCTCGGCTGGATCCTGCACCATGCAGGGCGCGAGCCCACGATCATGAACGGCGCGGTGATGAAGAACTTCGTGAGCGAGGATCGCCCCTTCGCCAGCGCGGTGGTCGGCGATGCGGATTTGTATGTGTCCGAGGTCGACGAGAGCGACGGATCGATCGCGCAATATACGCCTGCGGTCGGCATCCTCCTCAATGTCAGCCTCGACCACAAGAGCATGGACGAGTTGCGTGCATTGTTCAGCGATTTTCTGGAGGCGAGCACGCGCGGCGTGGTGAACGCCGATGACGAGGAAGCCTTCCGGCTGGTCGCGCACGCCAATGCGCCGCTGACCTTCGGGGTGACGAATGGCTGCGCGGCGCTCGGCATCGTCGAGGGTTCTATTGCCGAGGGGCCGACCCGGCAGGCGGCGATGGTCCACGACAAGCGCGACGACAGCCAGCACGCGCTGACGCTCAACCTGCCGGGGCGGCACAACCTGTCGAATGCGCTCGCGGCAATCGCGGGTGCCAACGCGGCGGGCGTGCCGGTCGCCGATGCGGTCGCGGCGCTGGGCGAGTTTGCCGGGCTGGCGCGGCGGTTCGATATCGTCGGCACCAGCCCGTCGGGCGTGACCGTGATCGACGATTTCGGCCACAACCCGGAGAAAGCCGCCGCAACCTTGCGGACGCTGAAAGCGCACGAGGGCCGCGTGCTCGCCTTCTTCCAGCCGCATGGCTATGGGCCGTTGAAGCAGATGGGCGCCGAACTGGCCGAGACCTTCGCCCGCGAACTCGGCCCCGACGACGTGACGCTGCTGTGCGACCCGGTCTATTTCGGCGGCACGGTCGACCGCAGCGAAGGCAGCGAGCGGATCGTCGACCTGATCGCGCGGGCCGGAGGTAAAGCCATCCACATCAACACCCGCGAAGGCTGCGGCGACTGGCTGGTGGCGAATGCCAAGCCCGGCGACCGTATCGCGATCATGGGCGCCCGCGACGATACGCTGAGCGTGTTCGCAAAGGATGTGCTGGAGCGGCTCGCATAGCGTGCAAACCTGACGGCGATTGTCATGGCCGCGCCATCGACAAAACCGGCCCAATCGCGCAAACCTCCCGATATTCGGACGTTTGAGGGGTCTAAGATGCGCATTCCTTTTCTCGCGCTGGTATCCGGCATGGCGATGCTCGGCGCGACCTCCTGCGATGCGCAGGCACCGCTGGAGAACTGGCAGAAGACCCAGCATTTCGAGCGTGCGGTGTCCGATGTCCAACTCGCAGGAATGCTCGAACAGCTTTCGCAGCAGACCATTACGGACATGATCTTCGCACCCGGGGGCCAGGGCTTTTCCGATGAAGTTGCCGATGCAGGCTTCACGGCCGACGAATCCAATGCGCTGATCCGCAGGGCCTACGCGCCCTATGGGCTTTCAATCAGCGAATACACGCACCGGGAAATCTCTGCGGAGTTGTCGCAGGAGGATATCGACGCGCTGTTCACCGCGGGCACCGACCCCGAAGCCATCAAAGCGGTCATGTGCGCCTATGGCAGGCCGGCGGTGGACGGCGATGTCGACTGGGATGGCTGCACGGCAGAGGGGTTTGTCGCGCTGCCCGAAACGTTCAAGCAGGCCCATGCGCGCTATTCGGCGGCCTATCAGGCGGTCGTCGATGGCCCTCGTACGCAGACCTATTACGGTGGTGTGAGCTGCCGTGTGCTCGATCAGGTTCAGGCGCGCCTGACCAACGAGAAGCACATGATCGAATTCACCGGCACCAAGCTGGGCATGTCCGGACAGGAGAAGGAGCCCTGTGACGTGCTGAAGGCGCGCCTCGATGCGCTCGACAAAGCGGCTGCGGCACAGGGCAGCTAGCAGGCGAAGGCAGCCGGCTTGCCTTCACGGGCACGCGCGTCGATACCCTCAGGCATGTTCGCGAGAGATGAGCAGGAGCGGCTGGGGTGAGCGTTTACAAGAAAGCGCGCCGCCATGCGGTTCTGACTTTGTTGGTTTTCTTCGGGTTCATTCCCTGGATGCTTGTTGCAACGTCCATTGTGCCTTTCGAGTGGGCGCCGTGGCCTTACATGATCCTTTATCTGGGCATGGGTGTCTGGAGCATGGGGTTTGTTTGCCCCACTTGCGGCAGTCGATTGTTCATGCGGGGTATGTGGAGCTTCCCTTGGCCGAACGCGATTTGCTCGAAGTGCGGCGAAAGCCTCCGCGAGGTACCCCAGTGACCGTCTACGAAGCCGCCCGCCGCCATGCGCTCAAGATGCTCGCCGGGGTAGGCATCGGCGTGGTGTTCATCATCGCGGTCGATGCGTGGATCGGCCATTCGAGCGTGGCCTTCGCGATCGTCATCTTCGGGCTGTTCATGGCGAATATCGGCATTCTCGGCTTCAATTGCCCGAACTGCCGCAGCAACCTGTTCTTCCGACGCGCGCTGATCCTGCCGTGGCCCAACCGAACATGCAGCCGCTGCGGGCTCGACCTGACGCGCGCCGGTTAGTGCGCGTCGCCCTGGGCACCCTCATCCTTGCCGTGCCCCAGCCCGAGCAGGTTGTGCAGCACGAACACGATCACGGCCCCCAGCACCAGCCCCAGTAGCGCCGAAACGGCGGCGTAGGTCGCCCAGCCCAGCACCCCGCCGAGCGCACCCGTGGTGCTCTCCACCGCATACTCGAGCCCGTGGCTCGCATCGTAAAGCGTGTGGAAGCCCAGCTCATGCGTGCCGTGGAGGATGATCCCGCCGCCGACCCACAGCATCGCGGCGGTCCCCACCACCGACAGGACGGTGAGGATATGGGGCATGGCGTTGAGCATCACCTTGCCGATTTTCTTCGCAGTATCGTCGGGCTTTTCCATCAGGTGCAGGCCGATATCGTCGAGCTTCACGATCAGCGCGACCGCGCCGTAGATGGCTGCGGTCACCGCCAGGCCCACCACTGCCAGCACGCCGGCGCGCGTGATGAAGGTCTCCGCCGCGACCTCGTTCAGCGTGATCGCCATGATCTCGGCGGACAGGATCAGGTCGGTGCGGATCGCACCGGACACGCGCTCCTTCTCGAACGCCACCTTGTCCTCGATCGGGTCTTCCAGCGTCTCTCCGTGGTGTTTCCCGCCAAGCTTCTCGATGATCTTCTCGGCGCCCTCGTAGGACAGGTAGCATCCGCCCAGCATCAGGATGAAGACGATCGCCTGCGGCAGGAACTGGCTCAGCAGCAGGGCACCGGGCAGCAGGATCAGCAGCTTGTTCTTCACGCTGCCGACCGCGATCTTGGCGATGATCGGCAATTCGCGCGCAGGCGAAAACCCGGTGACGTAGCCGGGCGTCACCGCCGCATCGTCGATCACCACGCCCGCGGTCTTCGAGCCCGCCTTGCTCGCCGCCGCGGCCACATCGTCGACCGAGGCTGCCGCGCTGCGCGCGATAATCGATACGTCGTCCAACAAAGCCGCAAGGCCACCGGGCATTGAAGTCCCCTCTCTAAACTGCTGTCTGGCGCCAACGCACCAGCAAGGCCTTTGGCACCATTGTCCGTGCAAGCAACAGCCTTGCATTCGCCTCGCATTCCGCTATGTGGCCCGCTTCCCTGCTGTGGGCGACGGCTCGCAGTGGGGAAACCAAGAAAGCCGGAGGGGCCCCGCGCATTCGGTGCGGATCAGCCAGCGATCGGCAGCAACGTGAAAGGAAAAGGCATGGCTCTTTACGAGCATGTGTTCCTTGCGCGCCAGGATTTGAGCCAGTCGCAGGTCGACGCTCTGGCAGCGCAAGCCACCGAAATCATCGAGTCGAACGAAGGCAAGGTCACCAAAACGGAGACCTGGGGCCTCAAGAACCTCGCCTACAAGATCGACCGCAACCGCAAGGCACACTTCGTGATGCTGAACGTGGAAGGCCCCGGCAGCATGGTTGCCGAGCTGGAGCGCCAGATCCGCATCAACGAAGACATCATTCGCTACATGACCATCCGCGTGGACGAGCACGAGGAAGGCCCCTCGGCGATGATGCGCAAGAACGAACGTGATTCCAAGAAGCGCCGCGAGCGCTCGGATCGGGGAGACGACTAAGATGGCCCGCCCCTTTTTCCGCCGCCGCAAGACCTGCCCGTTCTCGGGCAAGAATGCTCCGGTCATCGATTACAAGGACGTGCGCCTGCTGCAGGGCTTCATGTCCGAACGCGGCAAGATCGTGCCCAGCCGCATCACCGCCGTCAGCGCGAAGAAGCAGCGTGAACTCGCCAAGGCGATCAAGCGCGCGCGCCACATTGGCCTTCTTCCCTACGTCGTGAAGTAAGAGGAGAAAGACCCATGGATATCATCCTCCTCGAACGCATCGGCAACCTCGGCTCCATCGGCGATGTCGTGACCGTGAAAGACGGTTACGCCCGCAACTTCCTGCTGCCGCAGAAGAAGGCGCTGCGCGCCAACGAAGCCAACAAGAAGGTCTTCGAAGCCAACCGCGAACGCCTCGAAAAGGAAAACGCGGAACGCCGCAGCGAGGCCGAGAAGGCCGGCGAGAAGATCGACGGGACCGAAATCGTCCTGATCCGCGCTTCGTCGAACGCCGGCCAGCTCTACGGTTCGGTCAACGTGCGCGACATCGCCTCGGGCCTCGAAGCCAAGGGCCACGAGGTCGACAAGAAGCAGATCGTGATGGGCAGCCCGATCAAGATGATCGGCATGCACGACGTCACCGTGACGCTGCACCCCGAGGTGCATGTGACGGTGAAGGCCAATGTCGCCCGTTCGGACGACGAAGCCGAACTGCAGAGCCAGGGTGTCGACGTTCTCGCCCAGCTGTTCGAAGACGAACAGAAGGAAATCGAGGAAGCGGCGGCCGCAAACCGTGTCGACCCGAACCTCGAGCCCGGCGAGATCCCGGCCGAACTGATGGAAGACGGCGTGAGCACGCCCGAAGACCAGACGACGACCGAATCGCTGATCGAAGCGACCGAGCCCGAAACGAGCTCGGACGAGGTGACGCCCGAAGGCGAATAAGCCCCGGCATCCTACCCGAACACGAGAAGGCCCGCCTCCCGATAAGGAGCGCGGGCCTTTTTCGTGCCCGGCGCGGGGATGCATAATCGCGAACGGGCTGGCTTGGCCCCGTCATCCGCCCGCGCTAGGACGCGCCGCAATGCTATCGATAGACCAAGCCCTCGATGCTCTTCAGGAGCAGTACGACGCCGCCGTCGAGCGCCTGCGCGCCGACATCCTCACATTCGCCGAAAACGGCAGCGTGCCCACCGCCAGCGCGCGCGAGGGCCGCTACACATACCCGCGCCTGCTCGTCCATTACGACGGGAGCGAGCCGGACAGCCCGCGCAGCCGCGCCTTCGGGCGTCTTGCGATGCAGGGCACCTACGCCACCACGGTCACGCGCCCGCAGCTCTTCCGGGGCTATCTGCGCGCGCAGCTCGAACTGATCGAGAGCGACTATCCGGTCCGGCTCGACGTTCAGCCTTCGGACCAGGAAATCCCCTTCCCCTATGTGCTCGACGGCGAGACCACCACGAAGCTGGCCAGCATCTCCCCGCAGGAAATCGCGCGCCACTTCCCGCATACCGACCTTGCCGATATCGGCGACGAACTGGCCGACGGGATCGAGCTCGACGAACCCGGGCAGCAGATTCCGCTCTCGCTGTTCGACGGGTTGCGGACCGATTTCAGCCTCGCGCGGCTGGCGCATTACACCGGGACCGACCCGGAGCATTTTCAGCGCTTCGTCCTGTTCACCAACTACCACCGCTATGTCGACGAGTTTGTCGACTGGGCGGGCATGCGGCTGGGCGACGACGAATGCAGCGCGCTCGCCGGGCCGGGCGGGCTGTTCCTGACCGAGCCGACCGAAAATGCGAAGGCCCAGCTGTCCGACGCGGCATGGCGGCGGCACCAGATGCCCGCCTACCACCTTATCGGCAAGGACGGCGACGGGATCACCCTGGTCAATATCGGCGTGGGTCCGAGCAATGCGAAGACGATCTGCGATCACCTCGCGGTGCTGCGGCCCGAGGCGTGGCTGATGATCGGCCACTGCGGCGGGCTGCGCCCCAGCCAGAAGATCGGCGACTACGTGCTCGCCCATGCCTATCTGCGCGACGACCATGTGCTCGACCCGGTCCTGCCGCCCGAGATCCCGCTGCCTGCCATCGCCGAGGTCCAGCAGGCGCTGGCGGCGGCGGCGGAAGAAGTCTCCGGACGGCACGGGAGCGATCTGAAACAGCGGCTGCGCACCGGCACGGTGGTGACGACCGACGACCGCAACTGGGAACTGCGCTACGCCATGTCGGCGCGGCGCTTCTCGCTCAGCCGCGCGGTCGCGATCGACATGGAAAGCGCGACCATCGCCGCACAGGGCTTCCGCTTCCGGGTGCCCTACGGCACGCTGCTATGCGTTTCCGACAAGCCGCTCCATGGCGAGATCAAGCTCCCCAAGCAGGCCAACACCTTCTACGAGGAGGCGATCGCCGCGCACCTGCAGATCGGCATCGCGGCAGTCCGCCACCTGCGCGAGGAAGGCCCGCGCCTGCACAGCCGCAAGCTGCGCGCCTTCAACGAGCCGCCGTTCCGCTAGCCCTGGTCGCCCCCTGCGTCCCGGCCGAATGGCCTGGGCAGGCCCGGGGCGCAAAACTCCGCATGTCGGAACCTCGCGCCGTCCGGGGCTGGCTCAGGGCTGCGACAGGAACTGGTCGAGGCTGTCGCACGAGCTGATGAAGACTTCGATCTGCGACTGGATGTTGGCCATCGTGATCCCGTTGTCGGAAATGATGTAGGCCTGCGAGAGGATGCTGTCCCCCGTGGACCGGAAGGCCTTGCCTGCCGGTGCGCTGTCGTTGAAGGCGCGCAGCTTTGCGTCGAGTACGGCGTCATTGCTGTAGGCCTCGTCGCGTGCATATGCTGCCAGCAGCGTCAGGCCGCGACATTGACCGCCATCGCATACCCGGAACCAGGCAAAGGCCTTCAACCCGTTGGCGAAGGTGATCTGGTAGAGATCGGTGTCGTCGTCGCGCGGGACGACGTCCCAGCTTGCGCCCATATTCGTAAGGACTGCCGAGAGATCGCCGGCATCCATGGTCTTGAGAACGCGCTCTGCCTGATAGGCTTGCGCGCTCGCGGCGACCGGACTTACGGCAAGGCCGCCTGCGGCAATGGCAAGAAACAGTGTCTTCAAGATTCCCCCCTTTGTCGGACCGGGGGAAAGGCTACCAGTTTTTCGGCCTGTGACCAGTGCCATGGCGCGCGCAGCCGCGCCCGCATTACCCCGCCCCCTTGGTCTTGGTCGCGCCGATCTTCGCATTGGTCTCGATGAATTCGATGATCTGTCCGGCAATGTCGCGACCCGTGGCGGCCTCGATCCCCTCCAGCCCCGGAGAGGAGTTCACCTCCATGATGACCGGCCCGTGGTTCGATCGCAGCATGTCCACCCCGCACACGTTCAGCCCCATGCGCTTGGCGGCGCGCACGGCGGTGCTGCGTTCTTCGGGCGTGATCTTGATCAGCTGCGCGCTTCCGCCGCGATGGAGGTTGGAACGGAAATCGTCGGGCGCGCCGGTCCGCTGCATCGCGGCGACGACCTTGCCGCCAACCACCAGCGCGCGGATATCGGTGCCGCCCGCTTCCTTGATGAACTCCTGCACCAGGATGTTCACGTTGGCGCCGCGGAACGCCTCGATCACCGACTTGGCGGAAGACATCGAGTCCGCGAGCACCACGCCGATGCCCTGCGTGCCCTCCAGCAGCTTGATGACCACTGGCGGGCCCTTGACCGCGCGGATGATCTCCTCCGCCTTCTTGGGATCGTTGGCATAGGCGGTCAGCGGCAGGCCGAGCCCGTGCTTGGCGAGAATCTGCAAGCTGCGCAGCTTGTCGCGGCTGCGCCCGATGGCGACGCTCTCGTTCAGCGGCCAGCAGCCGCGCATCTCGAACTGGCGCAGGATCGCGAGACCGTAATTGGTGATCGAGGCACCGATGCGCGGGATGACCGCGTCGTAGCCGATTGCCGGTTCGCCATCGTAATAGACCTCGGGCCGGTGGCTCGCGATGTGAACCGTGCAGCGCAGCGTGTTGAGCCAGTCGATCTGATGCCCGCGCGCCTGTGCCGCCTCCACCAGCCGCTTGTGCGAGTAGAGGTTGGGATTACGAGCCAGCAGCGCGATTTTCATGGCCTAATCCTCATGGTCTGTGGCCTTTCACCGGCTCGCGGCCGGGGGTCTGGAGCCAGGAATTGCCCGAATCGACAAGGAAGCGTCGCCTCAGCGCGCTCCGCCCTATCAGCATCGGGAACTTCATGTCGCTACGATCTGCAAGACTGATCTCGGCGCGAAAGGTTTCCGTGCCGATCTTCAGCGGGGTCTTGATGACATAGCGCATCTGGGTTTCGCCGTTGGAACTTGTGATCCCGCGCACATCGACATGCACCGCCTCGCACACCTGCATCACGTGGTGGGCGGGGAAGAACACCTCGAAGCGGACGTATTTCTCCCCCTCTCGCTCGAACTCGTCGAGCACGATGGCATGCAGCGAGGATGTGCGCGCGCCGCTGTCGATCTTGGCGGGCACGCGCTTGAGGCCGAGATCGGGCAGGTCCACCAGTTCACGCCAACCGACCGTAATCACCGTGCGCGTTCGCCTTCCAGGATTGCCAGCCCGTCGCCGCCCTCGCCCGTGGGAATGCGGCGCAGCACACGGCCGCTGGCGAAATCGACCTCCGCAATCGTGTCGGTGCCGGTCTCGGCGGCATAGAGCCGCGAGCCGTCGGCGCCGAACACCAGCGTCACCTGGACCGCCTGAGGGTTGCCGGACACGGGAATGGTTCGCACCACGCGATTGGTCCGGGTGTCGATGACGCTCAAATCGCCGCTGCCGACATTGGAACTGACCACGTAATCCCCCGAGGGATGCATCGCCAACCGGATGGGGACCGCGCCGGTTTCGACCTCGGCCTGCACTTCCAGCGTCACGGGGTCGAGCCGGTAGGCAATGCTGTCGGCGTTGGAGGCGACCCACAGGCTTGCCCCGTCGGGGGCCAGGGCAATCGCTTCGATCTGCTCTCCGATCCGGCGCCGGATCACCTCTTCCCCCTCGGCCAGGTCGTAGCGGACGACCTCGCCGGAAGGGATGATCGTGCCCCAGGCGCGCTTCCCGTCGGGCGCCACGGCGAGCAGGTGCGGCCCCGCCCCGCCGCCGCCGATCTCTTTGAGCGAAACGACCGGGGGGACGTCGCCGTCCACCATCCGCAGGCCGATGCGATACAGCGATCCGCGACCTTCGGCGCCCGCGATCACGCGGTCGTCTTCCAGCCACAGGGCGCTGTGAACGCGCGCGCCCTCACCCAGCTCCTGCACCCCCGCCCGGGCCAGATCGCCCGTCCGGTAAATCTCGAGCGTGCGCCCCGAATAGCAGGCGACCATCACATAGCGCCGGTCGGGAGAGACGGTCAGTTCGTGGGGATCTTCGCAGGTCTCCGCCCGGTGCGTTTCCTCGCCCGTCGACAAGTCGATGCGCGACAGGCTGTCGCCACGCTTGTTGGCGACGAACAGCGTGCCCGAAGGCGGGGGTGCCGGCCACGCGCCCGGCCCGCAACCGCCGCAGACCGGCTGCGCACAGGCGGCGAGCAGGCCGCCCGCGCCGAGGGCCGCCAGCGCGAGGGCTTTCGCCCTCACCACCCGCTCGGCTTGCCTTCGTTCTGCTCGTCGAGCCATGCCTTCAATGGCGCGAAGTATTCGACCATCGCCTCGCCGCTCATCTCGCGGCTGCCGGTGAACGCCTCCAGCGCATCGGGCCACGGCTTGCTCGCCCCCATTTCGAGCATGGCGTTGAGCTTCTCGCCCACTTCCTCATTGCCGTAGAACGAGCAGCGGTGGAGCGGGCCGTCCCAGCCTGCCTGATCGCACGCGGCCTTGTAGAACTGGAACTGCAGGATCCGCGCGAGGAAGTAGCGCGTGTAGGGCGTGTTGCCCGGAATGTGGTACTTCGCGCCCGGATCGAAGGCGTCGGCGGGCCGCTCGACCGGGGGCGTGATGCCCTGGTATTCCAGCTTCAGATCGTGCCACGCATTGTTGTAGTCCGTCGGGGCGATCGACCCGTCGAACACGCCCCAGCGCCACTTGTCGACCAGCAGGCCGAAGGGCAGGAATGCGACCTTGTCCATCGCCTGACGCAGCAGCAGGCCGATATCCTTGTCCGCGCCGGGCACGTCCTCGCGATCGAGCATGTCGATCTGGACGAGATATTCGGGCGTGATCGAGAGCGCGATCATATCGCCGATCGCCTCGTGGAACCCGTCGTTCGCGCCGGTCAGGTGAAGGAAGTCCTGCTCGTTATAGGCGCGCTGGTAGTAGTTGTGGCCCAGCTCGTGATGGATGGTGATGAAGTCGTCCGCATTGCGCTTGATGCACATCTTGATGCGGATATCGTCCTTGTTGTCGATATCCCACGCGGAGGCATGGCACACCACCTCGCGATCCTCGGGCTTCACGAACATAGAACGTTCGTAGAAGGTCTCGGGCAGCGGCTCGAAGCCCAGCGAGCTGAAGAACTGCTCGCCCACCTTGACCATGTCGATTTCGGACAGGCCCTTCGCCTCGATCAGCTCGGTCAGGTCGTAGCCGATATCGCCCGCCCCTTCGGGCGCGACCAGCGGGTAGATATTGCCCCATTCCTGCGCCCACATATTGCCAAGCAGGTCGGCGCGGATCGGGCCGGTGGCGGGCTGGATGTCGTCGCCGTACTTCTCGTTCAGCTTGGCGCGGACATAGGTGTGGAGCGACTTGTAGAGCGGCGCGCCCTCCTGCCACATCCGTTCCAGCTCTTCGGAGAATTCCTCGGGCGGCATGTCGTAGCCCGAACGCCACATGGTCCCGACATTGTCGAAGCCCAGCTCGACCGCGCCTTCATTGGCGATCTCGACCATGCGGGCATAGTCTTCCTTCATCGGCGCGCCGACATTGGTGTGCCAGCTGGCCCACATCTCGGCGTATTCGGCGGGCGTGCGCTCGAGATTGCCCATCTCCGCCTCGATGTCGGAGCCGCTGATTTCCTCGCCGTTCAGCGTGCCCTTGCCCTTGCCGTACTGGCTGTTGAGGCTGGTCGCGATCTCGTTCAGCTCGGTCGCCGCGCCCTCGGTGGTCGGCGCGGGCAGGACGATCCCATTGCGCAGCATGTCCAGCTTGCGCTTCACCTCCGCGTCGAGCCCCTCAATCTCCGCATATTTGGCGGCTTCGAGCGCGAAGTTCACGCTCATCTCGGTGCCCTCGGCCCCGACCTTGGCAGCCAGCGCATCGGTATCGTGGGTGATGTAGGTCGCGTTGATCCAGTAGACCTGCGAGGCCTCCACCGAATAGTCGAACATGGTCTTTTCGACCATCGCGACCCAGTCCGCCGCGCCCTGCGGCGTCATCGGATATTCGGCCTGCTCCATCGCCTCTTCGGCGTGGTCGTCGGCGAGCGCGGGCGTGGCGAGAGATGCAGCCGCAATGGCCGCGAGCGAGGCGGTGAACAGTTTCATGGAGAGCATCCTGTCGAAGCGGAGTGTCATTGCGCGCGAAACTACCCGCGCGCGGCGCAATAGCAAGTGGCGCTCTTCAGTGAGCGGGGCCGAGCCACTCGGCCATCGCGCGGCCCAGATCGAGTTTGGTCACGCTGCTCATGTGGGTGCCGGGCACTTCGACATAGGTCGCGTCGGGCAGCCTTGCGGCCAGTTCCTGCGCGGAGCCGTTGTCGCGATCCTCGTCGCCGCATACGACCAGCGTGGGGCAGGCGATCCTGTCGAGCTCGGCGAGGTCGAGGTTGTCCATGCTGCCGAGCAGCAGGCGGGCGGCCTCGCGGTCCACGCCCTGCGACTTGAGGAACTGCATCGAGAAATAGGCCGGGTCGCCCTTCGGGATCGCATCGAACTCGTCGATCACGCGGGTGAAGAAGGCCGCACGGCTCTCCCATTCCTGCAAGCCGTCGATGCCCATTCCGCCGAGGATGAGCCGCTTCGGGGCCAGCGCCCCGGTCGCAACGCCGTGGATCGCGGTCCGCGCGCCGAGCGAGAAGCCGCCCAGGTCGTAGTCGGTCAGGCCGAGATGATCGACCAGCGCGGCGACATCCTTCACCAGCACGCCCGCCGGGTATTTCTCCGGCGCGTGCGGCGCTTCGCTTTCACCATGCACGCGAAAATCGAGCATGATCACTTCGTAGCCCGCCCGCGCGATCCTTTCGGCATGACCGAACCTGATCCAGTTCATCTCCGCGCTGGAGAACAGCCCGTGGAGCAGGACGAGCGGCCGCCCCTCGCCCATGCGATGAACGGCCAGTTCGGTCCCATCGAAAGATTCAAACGTCATTCCAACACAGTCCCTCAGGATTCAGATCGCCCAGCGCAACCGCTGGCGTAAAACGTCTTGCCCGTCGCGCGCGAACAGCCCGCCATGCGCAAGCACTATGCGCTCGGTCGGCCAATCGAGCACCTTCCTCATGGCTGCGGCAACGGCCTTGCGCTTCGGCCAGAAGGTCATCCGCAGGTCGAAGGGCGTATGTCCGTCCGCCCCCACCAGCTGCACCGCCCAGCGGTACAGGCGTTTGCGTATCCGCTGCGGGTCGAAATTCTCGATCAGGTCGACCAGGATCGTCACCTGCGCGGCATGGACGTGAAACACGGCCTCGGTCACGCTTGTTCCGGGGACGACGATCCAGTCGATCTCGTCCTGCCACGCAGGGGCAGCCGAAGACCCGAGCGGAACGTCGATGCGGAAGGCGCGCTTCGCCTTCTCGACCAGATCGGGAACGGCACAGGTCGTTGCCTCGGGGTATCGTTCGATCCAGTCGGCCATGAACCAGTAGTGCAGGCTGTTGGGGGCGACGAGGTGCGCAACCGTGCCCAGCGCCTCGATTGCATCGAACAGGTCCGGGTCGGGTGCGATCGGCGAATGCACCCACAGCTCGCCACCGGACAGGCGCACCACCGTCATCCGCGTGGGGAACGGCAGGCTTATCGGCCCATAATCCATGCGAATCTCCGGACCATCGACGATCCAGACATCCTCCCCGAAGGGCTTCGGCGTGTTTAGGGGCCGATACAGCTCGACATCGGGCATTTGCGCCTCTGTCATCCAGATAGGCTCCCCGTTGCGGCGTCGGCTTTCGTCGAATCCACGCTAGCGGAAGTTGCAGGAGACCCCACCCCACAGGGTCGCGACCTGGTTGTCCTCGATAATTCCCGACACCGCCATCTCGCCGCTGCCGAGCATGAATTCCTCGCCCAGCGTGCTCTCCTCGAACGCCTCGTAGGTCGGCAGCTCGCGCACATCCGCGCCCGCCATGCCGATAGTGACCCCATCGGGCCCGGTAAAGGTCGCGCGCTCGCTCGCCCCGCTGACCGACCAGCCGACGAAGCTCTCGTCCTGGAAGTGCGCGGCGAAATCGCCATAGGTCGCGAAGGTGATGGGCCCTGCGCCGCATTCCTCGTTGGTGCCGAACTGCGGCCCGCCGAAGATCATGGTGAGCTCTTCGACCACCGCGTCCTGCGGATCGCCGAAATCGAGCGTGACGGCAGAGCCGCCCGCCTCGGGAGCCGCTATCGTCAGCCCGTCGGCAAGCAGCGCGATGGGGCGGTTCTTCGGAGCATTGGGCGTCTGCGCCGCGATTTCCTCCGCGGTCGGCGGTTCGGAGGGCTGCGGTTCCTCGACCCCCTCCCCGCAAGCGGCGAGCGCGAAGGCCGCCGAAGCAACCAGTGCAATTGCGAACCGAGCCTTCATGTCACTCTCCCAAACCTGCCTGATGGCGCCGACAGTGTCAGAGGTGCGCGCGCACGACAAGCAAGCATGCGTGCGAGGACAGCTCAGCGTTCGTCGTCGGGGCGCTGGTCGATGATGATCGTGCCCGGCTCGGGCTCGATGTCGGCGGGACGCGGCGCGTCCGCCTCGCGCCAGGAACCGTCGATGGTCTCGCCGCCTCCTGCCATTCCACCCATCTGCCCGCGCACCCGCGCAAGCCGCTTCATCAGGAAGCGCCGGAACAGCAGCGGCACGATCAGCGAGAGCGCGGCGACAGGCACCGCAATCCACCACAGCCAGTCGAGCCAGTCGACCATCCGGGTGAGCGCAAAGATGATCGCGAAGGCGACCGCCCAGCGGATCGCCCAGCGCCGCACCAGCCGCCCCATGAAGGCGGAGGTCTCGCGCTCGATCTGGTCGAGCGACTGGCCCATCTGCTCGCGCATCTGCTCCGTCTGCCGGGGATCGGGGCCGAGCATCGAACCCTACCCCTTCTTCAGGTGGCGGCGGCCCAGCAGTTCGGCGATCTGCACCGCGTTGAGCGCGGCGCCCTTGCGCAGGTTGTCGGACACGCACCACAGGTTGAGCCCGTTCTCCACCGTGGGGTCTTCGCGCACGCGGCTGATATAGGTCGCGCCGTCGCCCACGCTCTCGACCGGCGTGATGTAGCCTTCATCCTCGCGCTTATCGACCAGCATGCAGCCCGGCGCCTCGCGCAGGATGTCCTGCGCCTGCTCGGCCGTAATCTCGCGCTCGAATTCGATGCTCACGGCTTCCGAATGGCCGACGAACACCGGCACGCGCACGCAGGTGGCACTCAGCTTCACCTTGGGATCGAGGATCTTCTTGGTCTCGACCACCATCTTCCATTCCTCCTTGGTCGATCCGTCCTCGAGGAAGACGTCGATATGGGGAATGACGTTGAAGGCGATCTGCTTGGTGAAGACCTGCGGTTCCACCGGATCGCCGACGAAGATGGCGCGGGACTGGTTGAACAGTTCGTCCATCCCGGACTTCCCTGCGCCCGAGACCGACTGGTAGGTCGACACGACCACGCGCTTGATCCCCGCCGCATCGTGCAGCGGCTTCAAGGCCACCACCAGCTGCGCGGTCGAGCAGTTGGGGTTCGCGATGATGTTCTTCGCCGTGTAGCCGTCGATCGCATCGGGGTTCACCTCGGGCACGATCAGCGGCACGTCCGGGTCCATCCGGAAGTGCGAGGAATTGTCGATCACCACGCAGCCCGCCGCGGCTGCCTTGGGCGCGTATTCCTTGGCGATGGAGCCGCCGGCGGAAAACAGCGCGATATCCCAGCCGGTGAAGTCGAAATGCTCGAGGTTCTTGCACTTGAGCATCCTGCCCGTGTCGCCGAACTCGACCTCGGTGCCCTGCGAACGCGAGCTGGCCAGCGCCACGACCTCGTCGATCGGGAACTCGCGCTCGGCGAGCACCTGCATCATCTCGCGTCCGACATTGCCCGTCGCGCCGACTATGGCGACCTTGTAACCCATCTACCGCTCCTGAAATCTGTCGCACCGCAGATAAAGACGATGCCGCCCAGCGCAAGGCGGCGTGCGATCTTCACGCGCCCTCCGCCCGGCGCAACTGCCTCAGACGATCCCCGCCAGATGCAGCGCGAGGAGGATAATCGTCGCAGCCGCGCCCATGCGGCATTGAAGCTCAGCTTGTCGGACCCGCCACTCATCGAGAGGTCAACGAAAAAGGGCGGCACCGTTTCCGGGCCGCCCTTCTGTCTCTTTGCCTATGCGGCAGGAGGAAGCCGCGCTTACGCGTCGGACTTCTCGCCTTTCGCGGGGCGGTTGTCGCGACGTTCGGCGATACGCGCGCTCTTGCCGGTGCGGCCGCGCAGGTAATAGAGCTTCGCGCGACGCACGACACCGCGGCGGACCACGGTGATCGAGTCGACGATCGGCGAGTAGAGCGGGAAAACGCGCTCCACGCCTTCGCCGAAGCTGATCTTGCGAACCGTGAAGTTGGAACCCATGCCGCGGTTCGAACGCGCGATCACCACGCCTTCGAAGTTCTGGATACGCTCGCGCGTACCTTCGACGACCTTCACGCCGACGCGCACGGTGTCGCCGGGGCGGAATTCCGGAATATCCTTGCCGAGATTTTCAATCGCTTCGGCTTCGAGCTGCTGGATCAGGTTCATGCCTAATCGTCCTTCGTTTCTCGCTGCGCGCCAGAGGCAGACTGGACCGGAGCACCAGTATGGCGCTCCCACAAATCCGGCCTGCGTAACCGTGTCATCTCTTCGCTTTGGGCTTTTCGCCACGCCGCGATTTTCGCATGATCCCCCGATCGCAGCACTTCGGGGATCGTGCGCCCTTCCCATTCCTGAGGTCGGGTGTAGTGCGGGTATTCCAGAAGGCCGTCCTCGAACGACTCCTCGGCCCCGCTTGAAGCCGCGCCCATTACTCCCGGAAGCAGCCGAATGCAAGCGTCGAGTATGGCGAGAGCGGCAGGTTCTCCGCCGGACAGGACGATGTCGGCCAGGCTGACTTCCTCGATGAAAGGCCGCGCATCGAACAGGCGCTCGTCGAAGCCCTCGAACCGGCCGCAGATGATGGTGACGCCGGGCCCTTGCGCAATCTCGCGAATGCGCCCCT
>PAVA01000084.1 GCA_002712945.1 Citromicrobium sp. | reverse complement strand
GCGCGACCTCGATCCGCGACTGATTGGCGGGTCGGCGCTGTTCGGGATCGGTTGGGGGCTTGCAGGCCTGTGCCCCGGCCCGGCGCTTGCATCGCTTGGCACCGCGTCTCTCCCGGCGGCGATTTTCGTGGCGGCCATGCTCGCCGGCATGCTGCTGTTCCGCGCGACGGTCCGGAGCTGAAGAACCGGAGCGCGGCGGACCCTTTCAAGGATTGGACATCGAGATATGGATATCATCAGGTTGGACGACACGGTTTCGGTTGCAGGGCAGATCGCTCCGCAGGACATGCGCGCGCTGGTCGACCAGGGCTTCCGGTCGATCATCTGCAACCGCCCCGATGGAGAGGAGCCGGGCCAGCCCGCCTGGGCCGAGGTCGAGGCCGCGGCCAAAGAGGCGGGTCTGGAAACGCGTTTCATTCCGATCGCCAGCGCGGAGGATATCGTCGCGCGCAAGGATGATTTCGCGCAGGCGCTGGCGCAGATCCCCGCTCCCGTCCTCGCGTTCTGCCGCACCGGCAACCGTTCGGGCAGGCTCTACGAGGCGTCACGATCATGAGCGCGCAGCATTACACCATCGTCATCGCGGGCGGCGGTTCCGCGGGAATCGCGACCGCCGCGAGCCTGCTGCACCGGCGCGGCGATCTCGACATCGCAGTGATCGAACCGCGCGAGGTCCACTATTACCAGCCGGGCTGGACCATGGTCGGCGGCGGAGTGTTCGAGAAGGAGACGACCTGCCGCAGCGAAGCCTCGGTCATGCCCAAGGGTGTGACCTGGGTGAAGGCGGGGGTCGCCGGTTTCGATCCCGACAAGAAGACCGTTCGCCTCGATAATGGCGAGAGCGTCACCTACGATCTGCTGATCGTGGCGATGGGCAATCGCCTGGCGTGGGAGGAGGTCGAAGGGCTGGAAGAGACGCTGGGCCAGAACGGCGTCACCTCCAACTATCGCTACGACCTCGCGCCCTATACCTGGGAACTGGTTCAGCGCACCAAGAAGGGCCGCGCGCTGTTCACCCAGCCGCCAATGCCCATCAAGTGCGCGGGCGCGCCGCAGAAGTCGATGTACCTGTCCTGCTCGGCCTGGGAGAAGCGGGGCGTGTTGAAGGACATCGAGGTCGAGTTTCACAATCAGGGGCCGGGGCTGTTCGGCGTGCCCGATTACGTCCCTGCGCTGATGAAATATGTCGATCGATACGGGATTGGGCTCAATTTCGGGTCCAATCTCGTCCGGGTCGACGGCCCGGCGCAAAAGGCCTGGTTCGCAACCGAAAAGGGCGAGGTGGAGCGAGACTTCGACATGCTCCATGTCTGCCCGCCGCAGAAGGGCAATGCGGTGGTCGCCGCCAGCCCGCTCGCCAACGAGGCGGGCTATGCCGAGGTCGATCAGTATACCCTGCGGCACACCCGGTTCCCCGAGGTTTTCGCGCTGGGCGACTGTTCGAGCACGCCCAACGCCAAGACCATGGCGGCCGCGCGCAAGCAGGCGCCGGTGGTTGCGACGAATGCACTCCATGTGCTCGACGGCCACGAGCCGATCGCGCTCTACGATGGCTACGGCAGCTGCCCGCTGACCGTGCAGCACGGCCTCATCGTGCTGGCCGAGTTCGGTTATGGCGGCACGCTGCAGCCCACCTTCCCCAAGTGGCTGATCGACGGGACCAAGCCCAGCGCCCTTGCCTGGCGGCTGAAGACGGACATCCTGCCGGGCATCTACTGGAACGCGATGCTCAAGGGCCGCGAATGGCTCGCCAAGCCGACCGGCATGGCCTGATGCGAAGGCGATAGCAGGCCATGCTGACGCGCTACCTCCCGATCCTCGAATGGGGTCGGACCTATAACAGCTCGGTCCTGACCAATGATCTGGTCGCGGCGATCATCGTCACGATCATGCTCATCCCGCAAAGCCTCGCCTATGCGCTGCTTGCCGGGCTGCCGCCGGTCGTCGGCCTCTATGCCTCGATTGTCCCGCTGGTCGCCTATGCCATATTCGGGACCAGCCGGACGCTCGCCGTCGGGCCTGTCGCAGTCGTCAGCCTGATGACCGCGAGCGCGGCCGGAGCCGTGGCGGCGCAGGGCACCGCGGAATATCTGGAAGCCGCGATCACGCTCGCGGCGCTGTCCGGCGTCATGCTGGCGGTGCTCGGCCTCCTGCGGCTGGGCTTTCTCGCCAATCTGCTGTCGCACCCGGTGGTCAGCGGCTTCATCACCGCGAGCGGGCTGCTGATCGCGACCAGCCAGCTGAAGCACATCCTCGGCGTGAGCGCGGGCGGCGACAACTGGCCCGAAATGCTCGGATCGCTGGCAGGCGCGCTGGGCGAGACGAACCCGTGGACGCTGGCTGTCGGCGTGCCTGCCACCGCGTTCCTGTTCTGGGTCCGCAAGGGGGCGCAACCGGCGCTGAAATCGCTCGGCCTCGCGGACCGCCCGGCCGGCATGATCGCCAAGGCGGGGCCGGTGGTCGCGGTGATCCTGACCATCCTTGCTGCCATCGCGTTGGGGCTGGAAGACAAGGGCGTGAACCTCGTGGGCGAAGTGCCGCAGGGCCTGCCGCCCTTCGCCATGCCATCGACCGACCTCTCGCTGATCCAGCAGCTATGGGTGCCCGCCCTGCTGATCTCGATCATCGGCTTCGTCGAAAGCGTATCTGTCGCACGCACGCTCGCCGCCAAGCGTCGCCAGCGGATCGAGCCGGATCAGGAACTGATCGGGCTGGGCGCGGCCAATATCGCCAGCGCCTTCTCGGGCGGCTATCCGGTGACGGGCGGCTTCGCGCGCTCTGCCGTCAACTTCGATGCCGGGGCGGAAACGCCCGCTGCCGGAGCCTATACCGCTGTCGGCATCGCGCTTGCCTCGCTGTTCCTCACCCCGCTGCTCTATTCGCTGCCGATCGCCACGCTCGCGGCGACGATCATCGTGGCGGTGCTCAGCCTCGTCGATCTCAAGACACCGGGGCAGCTCTGGCGCTATTCCAAGGCCGATTTCGCCGCGCACGCCGCGACCATCGGGATCACGCTGCTCGCAGGCGTGGAGCTGGGTGTGATCGCGGGGGTGGGCGTCGGCCTGCTGCTCTACCTGTGGAGCGCCAGCCGACCGCACGCCGCCATCGTTGGCCGGGTGCCGGAGACCGAGCATTTCCGCAATATCGAGCGCCACAAGGTGTTCACCGCGCCGCATGTCCTCTCGATCCGGGTCGACGAGAGCCTCACCTACCTCAACGCCAACTGGCTGGAGGAATATGTGCTGGAGGAGGTCGCGGACCGCCCCGAGCTGCGCCACGTCATCCTGATGTGCAGCGCGGTCAACGCGATCGATGCCTCGGGCCTCGAAAGCCTCGAGGCGATCAACCACCGCCTCGCCGATGGCGGGCTGAAGCTGCACCTGTCCGAGGTGAAGGGGCCGGTGATGGACCGGCTGGAGCGCACGCACCTGATCGAAGAGCTCAGCGGGAAGGTCTACCTGTCGCAAAGCCGGGCCTTCGCCGAAACGATGAAGGACGATGGCAATGGCGATCCCCCGGTGGACGATCTCGCGCGGGGGTTGATCTAACGCCCGGTCAGTTGTCGACCAGCACGAACGGCGCCCATACCGAAGGGTGGCTGGCGCCCTCGATCCCGGTCTGCGAAATCAGGTCGAGCTGGGCCTGGCGCAGCGCCTCGGCCCGGTCGGCGCCCGTGCGCGATCCCGCCACGGTCCCCACGCTCAGGAAGGCGGCCGCGTCGTCGCGAACCCGCCAGTGCGAGAGCAGCAGGCTGCGCGCGCCGGCTTGCGCAAAAGCGGTCGCCAGCCCCGAATAGGTCGGCCCGTCGCTGCCGCTTCCCGCCGCCGTGTTGCAGGCAGACAGGATGACCCAGTCCGCGTCGAGATCGAGCCGCGCGATCTCGCTCGCCCCCAGCAGCCCGTCCTCGCCGCTGTCCGGCCCCTGCGTGCCCACCAGCAGGGCGGGCTCCCACAGCCCGGTCACTTCGCCTGCGACCAGCCCGTGCGTTGCGAAGACGAGGATATCGATGGCGCTGAGGTCCGTGCGTTTGACGTTCTCCTCGGCAGCATCGGGCCCGATCAGCAGGACATTGTCGCGCGAACGCAGGGCATCGGCGATTTCGCGCAATTCTCTTGCCGCGCCGGGCAGCGGCGGGAGCGAGGCGATGGAGGGCGCATCGGGCCGCCCCCCACGGAACAGCGCCGCGATCCCCGTGGTGCCTTCGGTACCCGGCTGCCCGGGCAGTTCGACCCCGCCGATGCCTGCGAAGCGCACGTTCGATCCCATAGCGGATGGCGCTGCGGCTTCACCCAGCAGGGCAAGGTTGCCGACCACCTGCACCGCCGCCTCGCGGATCAGCCACGGGGCGTCGGACAGGCCGCCCTCATGCTCCGCGCTGGTCAGCAGGCCTAGCGGGACCGAGGCGAGCCGCTGTCCGCCATAAAGCAGCACGCGACGCGCGCCCTGCGTGCCTTGGGGGAATATCTGGCGGAACAGGCGGTGTGTTGCATCGAGCGGAAAGGCCCCTGGGCCGGGTCGCTCCACCCCATCGCGCACCGCGTCGACATTCGCGGCCAGCTGCGGGTTGTCGAGCGCATTCCACGAGGCGCCCTCGGCATCCACGCGGATGATCCAGCTCCCGCGATCCCCCTCGACCGGGACGACCAGCAGGTCATCGGGGCGCAAGCGCGCTTGCAGGCTATCGAGATCGACCGGGGTAGGGCGGAAGCGGCGCACGAAGTCGGGATAGGTCTCGGTCAGAAGCTGCGCGACCTCGCGCTCTGCCCGTTCGGCTGTCTCCACCTGCGCCGTCAGGCTTGCGGCAAGCACTTCGTCCTCGCTCTCCAGCGCGGCGCGATAGCGCGTGCGCAGCTCGCCGGTCATGCGCGCGAGATCGAGCAGTTCGTCACGCATTGCGGCCGCATCGTCGTCGGCACCGAAGCGCGCGAATTGCTGGCCGCGCGCCAGTTCGGAAATATTGGCGACCTGCGCCGCGCGGAAGACGCGCGCGGGATCGCCCAGCGCGGCACCCAGTTCGAGGTAGAGCAGCGCCGCCTCGCGCAGCGCCCGCGCCTCGCGCACCAGCGTCGTGTCGGACACGGCGACATCGGCCAGCCGTCCCGCGATCACGTCCATCGCCTCGTCCGCCCGCGGTAGGTAGTCCGCCGAGGGCTGCCCCTCCATCTGCCGCAGGCGCGCCAGCAGCAGCTCGGTCCAGATGCGGTCCTCGTGCGTTTCGATGAATGCCTCGCGCACGACCGGCACCCAATGCTCCGCTTCGGCAAGTGCCTCGGCCGTCCGCGCGCGCCGCATCCACCACTGTGCGCGGTGGAGATGGATCAGCGCCTGTTCGACGCTTTCGTCGTCGATAGCCGCGTCGGCCGAAGCGACTGCCTTGTCCGCCAGCTCGTCGTAACCCGCCCAATCGCCGCGCATCGCGTAGTGCTCTGCCAGCGCGGAATACATCGTCGCGAGAGCGAAAGGGTTTTCGACCTCGCCCGTCTGCTCGTAGATTTCGACCGCGCGGCGTTGCAGCGTCTCGGCTTCCTCAGCCTTGCCGTCGAGCATCAGTGCCTGCGAGAGATTGCGCAGGCCCACGGCGGTGCCGCTGGCATCCTCCCCGACCGTCTCGACCCGGATTCGCAGCGCCTCGCGCAGCACCGGAATCGCCTCGCCCAACAGGCGCGCCTGCATCAGCGCATGGCCGAGATTGTTGACTGCGACGCCGTAAAGCTGGTGGTCCTCCCCCAGGTTCTCTCGCGAGAGCCGGACCGCGAGGCGGGCGGTCTCGATCGCCTCGTTGTCATAGCCCGCCCGGCCCAGCACCGACGCGAGCGAGGTCAGGCGCAGCGAGGTCAGCATGTCCTCGGGCCCCAGAAACTCTAGCGTCTGTTCGGCGGCGGGGCGCAGGTAGTCGAGCGCCTCCAGAACCCGGCCCTGACGATAGGCAATGTGGCCGAGGCCGAAGAGCGAGGAGGCGACGAACGGCCCGCGCTCGCCTTCGATCTCGCGCCGGATGGCCAGCGCCTTGCGGTGGTATTCCTCGGACTCGGGATAGCGCGCCAGCGAGGCGAGGATGGCGGCCTGGTTGTTGTACAGCCCGGCGATCTCTTCGAGCGGGGCGTTGCCGCGCCTGAAGAGGTCCGCCGCGGCATCGAAATAGGGCAGCGCCTTCTCGAAATCGCGCAGGTAGAAATAGGCCGCGCCGAACTGGCTTTCGAGCACGCCGAGATCGGTCAGCGGAACCTTGCCGCTGGCTTTGGCGCGCGCGCGCAGCTCGGCGAGCTTGGCCAGATCGCCCTCCGGGTCGGCGGAGGGATCGCCGCCCGCGATGGCTTCGATCTCGGCGACGATCTGCGCGGCTTCGGGGTCGGTCGGCGGGGTAGGGGCGGACTCCTCGGGGATTTCCTGCGCTGCCAGCGGAACGGGGGCCAGCATGGCCGCCAGTGCGAGCGGAGTCAGATTGAGCAGGCGGTGCCTATTCGACCGCGAGATAATAGACCGCATCCCGTTTGCCCTCGTTGCGAATTTCGATCTTGTATCGCTGCGTGAAGATCGGCGTGAAACGGCACACCCGGCCATGCGCGGGCACATGTTCGCACACAAGCCGGCTGTCTGCATCGTACAGCCGCAGGCGCAGGTTCGCTGTTTCCCGCTCACCCACCGAAAGCGCGGTCTTCTGGCCCGAGAAGAACGTCTGCTGCAGCACGGCGTTCTCCCCCGGCCCGAGGCGACCGCGACTATATCCCGGCCCCAGCACGCGCCCCCTCATCGGAGGGGTGGCGGGCAGGCCGGCGGCGGCTTCCCATTGCGCCACTCGATCCGGTGCACTGTCCGCCAGCGGATGCGCGCCCTGTTCGCGAAGCTCGCGGACCAGCGAGGCGAGCCCCTGCGTGTCGCCTGTCTCGAAAGCAAGATCGGCGGAGGCGAGGTCCATCGCGATGCGTGCGACGCGGGGCGGGGTCTGGCTTTGCGTGGATTGCGCGCGCTCCGGCTCCGCGACGGGCGCACAGCCCGCCAGCAGTGCGAGAACGCAAGCCGTTTGCAGCAAAGCCTTCATGGCACCCCCCTCGCGACCTTGAAGCTGGCTCCCTTATCGACGGGCTGGAGCGTGATCGTCAATCCGTGACGTTCCGCGATCGCGCGGGCGAGCGCGAGGCCGAGGCCGCTGCCGGTGGGCGAAGCGGCCTCGCCTTCGCCGCGATAGAAGCGCTCGAAGATGCGCTCCGCCTGTCCCGCCGGGATGCCGGGGCCATCGTCGGTCACGGTGATGCTGGGCCCCGGTTCGATCGCCAGTTCGATCCGCCCGCCCTCGGGCACGTATTTGAACGCATTGTCGAGCAGGTTGGTGACGAGGCGCGAGAGCTGCGATTCCTCGCCATCGATCCAGACCTCGGGCGTGATCCGCCACTCGAAGCAATGGCCCGATTCCTCCGCACTGTCCGCATAGAGGTTGCAGATCCGCTCGGCCATTTCGCTCAGGTTGACCGGGGCGAGGCCGTGGCGGTCCCCCCTGCGCGCCTTGCTGGAGGCAATGTCGAGCAGCGATTCGAGCATCCGGACGATCCGGCGGATTTCCTCGCGTGCCTCGATCAGTCGGGTCGAAACGCTGTCGGGCAGCGGCTCGGCCAGTGCCTTCACCAACCGCTGATCGAGATGCATCAGCGGGGTGCGGATTTCGTGCGCCAGCTGGTCGGAGGCTTCGCGGTAGGCTTCCAGCAGCCGCCGGACGCGTTCGAGCGAACGTGCGCTGTGGTCGGCCAGCTCGTCTATCTCGTCGCCGCGGCGCGTATGGCCGGGCGGGGCGATGATGGGGACGGTTTCGGGCGCGCGGAAAGCGGCGTTGATCTGTTCGATCCGCGATTGCAGCCCGCGTGCGGCGTGGCGGCCGAACAGGCCGACCAGCAGGACGAAGATCGTCCCTCCCGCAAGGAACACCAGCGCCACGCGTTGCAGGAGCGGATGGGCCTGATCGCTTTCGTAGGCGACCACCAGCCGCAGGTCGGGCCCCAGCTGGGTCGCGCGCGCCAGCACCGGCACATCCTCCAGCACCGTGACCGCGCCCAGTTCCGAAACCTTGGGGTCGAGATCGGGCCAGCGTTCCAGATCGCCGGTGATGGTGGTGCCATCGCCATCGGTCAGGAGGTAGTGCGGCTGGCTCCGCCCGGCGGGCCTGATCGCCAGCCGGTCCTCGATCCGCTGTTCGAGCTCCGCCTGCCCGCCGCTGGCATAGATATCGACCAACCCCGCCAGATCGACATCGACCGCTTCTTCAACCGAAGCACGGCTGGCGGAGCGGATCGTCTGGTCGGTCATCGCCCACAGGCCGAGCACGAGCAGGACCGAAAGCCCGATTGCCGACCAGACGAGGCGCGAGAAGATCGAGGTGGAGGAAACGGGCCTTACCTTCCGTCCAGCAGGCGATAGCCCGATCCCCAGATCGTCTCCAGCCCCGGCGTGTCGAAGCCTTCCTCCAGCTTGCGGCGCAGGCGCCCGATATTGACGTCGACCACGTTGGTCTGCGGATCGAAGGAGATGCCCCACACGTCGCGCAGCAGCATCTCGCGCGTCACCGTCTCGCCCGCATTCTCCATGAAATAGCGGAACAGCTCGAACTCGCGCGGGCTCAGCGCCAGGTGGCGGTTCTGGCGAAAGGCGGTGCGCGCCTTCACATGGCACTCGAAGGCGCCGTAGAGGATCACGGCGCTGTGTTCGCGCCCGGCGGCGCGGCGGTGCAGCGCCTTGACCCGCGCGAACAGCTCGTCCGCCTCGAACGGCTTGGCGAGGTAATCGTCGGCCCCCGCTTCGAGCCCTTCGGCCCGGTCGCCCGTCCGGCCCAAGGCGGAAAGCATCAGGATCGGCGTGCCGACACCGCTTTCGCGCAATCGCTGGATGATCGTCAGCCCGTCGATATCGCCCAGCATCCGGTCGAGGATGATGACGTCGAACGGCTCCATCCCGGCCCGCAGCAAGCCGCCCGCGCCGCTGCTTTCGCAGACGATGTGCGCGCCGCGCGCGACAGCGAGATCCTGCACCTCGGCGGTCGCGCGCGCGTCGTCCTCGACATAGAGGATGCGCAGATTTTCCAGGGTAGCGCCCATGCCCTCTCCCGAAGCGCCAAGCGGCGACACCGAAGGTGCCACCGCTCGGTTGTCCGGACAAGCCGCTCTTTTCTCAGCCAAGGTCTTCGACCGATACCCAGCCCTTGGTGCCGTAATTGTCCTCGACCTCGATGAAGAGGCCGTTGCGCTCTCCGGTCGGGGTGAGTTCGGTGCCGGCGCGCAGCGAGCGGACCTCTGCCGATGCGGCGTCGGGTGCGGCGCGCAGCACGGTGTCGATCGCGGTCGTCGCGGCGGGCTCCGCCGGGGCCGCCGCGACGGCGGGCTGCATCTTGGGGACCGACGCGATCGTCTCGCCCTGCGCGACCACCTCGTTGAAGGCGATCACGAAGGCTTCGACCAGCATCTTGCCCTTCTTGCTGTCGCCATAGCCCGATGCAGCCGCGCCCGCATTCCAGGCGGTTGCACCGCCGAAGCTGAGGGAGGATTTCTTCACTTCGCCGCTGCCGGTGACGATGGTGAGGCCCGAGGCGGGGCTCAGCACCTTGATCCCTGCAGCGACGCGCTTCTTCTTGCCGCCGAAACCGCCGAACATGCCAAGAACTGCGCCTGCGACCGGCACCTTGGACAGGACGGACGTGGCCGCGCCCGAACGGAGGAGGCCTTCCATCGCGGCCGACTTGGCCATTTCGATCGACTTGTCGACCTCTTCGCTGTCGCCCGCGACCACATTCATCAGGAAGTCGGCGGGGGCACCACCGGCTGCGCTATGGGGCGTGAAGCACCCCGATTCCACCGCCAGCGAGTTGATGAGTTCGCGCGGGGAGCCGAGCCCATATTCAGACCAGCCCTGCGTGTCGCCATCGACGACTGCGATGGTGCCGAGGCTTTCCTCGCAGGTGGCCAGCGTGATGTCGTCGTCCTTCGCCATCGCGGCGGTGGGTGTGACCGTTGCCATGGCGAGCGCGATTGCGGTGCCGGTTCCGGTCAAGATCCTTGCGGTGTTCATTGCGGCCTCCCCTTTTTCAAAGCCGTCGCGATGATGGGAGCAAACCGGCTGCGCGCCCACTGACCATGCCTGTCAGACATGTGACAAAGCCTGTCAGGCCGGGTCGAGAAGCGGCGAGATTAGGGCGTCTCCGGCCCGCCGAAGGTGACCATGCCTCCGAGCAGCGCTTCGGCATCCCGCGCACTGGTCAGCGGCAAGGCGCGTTCGAGAGGCGCGGTAGCTTGGCCTGGATTGCCGAGGCCGAGCGGGCCGGTGGGCGAACCTGCGGACCAACGATCCCAGTTCGCGGTCCCGCCCGGAACGGGTCCGATTGGAGGGGGCACGACCGGCGGGGGCATCCCCGGCTGGCCGGGCGTTGCGGGCGGCGTGGGAATGGCGATCGACACATCCGGCGCGCGCGGCGCCATCGAGACGACCGGGCCGGGCGCGATGGTGGTGGCGTCCGTGCGCCCGAAGATCGCCAGGCCAGTGGCGCCGATGCTCCGGTCCACGGTGGCGTCGGTCACGTTCATCGCGAGGCCCACATAGCCGGCGTTCTGGCCGTAGAGCACGCCGCTGACATTGACGAAGCACGATCCGGTGCAGGCATCGCCGGTCGCCGTGACGTTCTGTGCGGTGCTGGTGAAGCCGCCGCCAAAGATCCACGCGCCGCCGTTGATTCGCAGCGAGACCTGGCTCTGCGAAGGGTCGGCTGCACCGCCGGTGGTCGACACCCCCCAGCTGCGACCGCCTATCGCCATGTTGAGATCGTAACCGACCCGGTTGGTCGAACCGAAGGCGATCGCGAGGTCGCCGGTGATGGTTCCCGGCTCGGAGCCGAGATTGTCGGTGGCGGAGGTGGTCGCGATGAGATCGTAATCGACCTTGCCCGAGGTCGGCAGGTTGACGGTCGGCGTGCCCGAGAACACGTGATACCCGCCATTCGGGCCGATCGCGACGGACGTTGCGTTCTGCTGCACGGTGCCGTCGGTCCAGCGCGCCCAGGCGAGCTCCTCGACATCGCCTGCCTCGACGACGCTCGCCGTGCCGCGGCTGGTGGTACCCAGCGGAGAAGTGAAGCCGACCAGCCCGCCGTTTTCGAAGTCCGCCGATCCACCGAAGGCCGTCGCCAGCGATCCGTTGAGGAAGGTGTAGAAGGTCTGCGGCGAGCGCGTGCCGGTGAAGGTGCTGGTATAGCCGCCGCCGGTCGGGGGAGGCGTGGGGGTCTGGCCACCCCCCTCGCGCCCGAAGATCGCAGCTCCCATGATGCGATGCGCGATGTCGGGCGTCCGGATGATGTAGCTTGCGCCAATCTGGTCCGCGTTGCTCCCGCCGAAGGTCATGAGGAAGCCCATGTCGCACCCGTTCGCGCAGTTATCCGTGCCGGTCGAGGTGGCCGTCGCGTTGAAATTGAAGCTTCCGTCGTCCCGCAGGAACACGCCGAGCGTGGGGTCGGCCAGGCTTCCGTCGGTCGCGAAGTCGTACACCCAGTCGCCACCCGTTGCGGGCATGGTGACCGTGCCTGCGATGTAAACCTGGTCGCGGCCGAATTCGTAGGCCATCCTTGCATCGAAAAGGCCGGGAGCCAGCGAACCATCGGCAATCGTCGGCGCGGTTGCCTGCAGCAGGTCGTATTCGATCACGCCGCTGGTGGGCATGTCGAAATCGTCCGCCAGCGGCCTGGCGAGTACGTAGTGCAGCCCCTGATTGGCGGACAGGAGGTAGGTTGTACCGCGAGAGGTGATCGACCCTTCGGTCCAGCGTCCCATGATGAAATCGACCGAGCGGTAGGAATCGGTTTCGGTTGCGTCTCCGCGCGATCCGCTGACTGCCGAAGTCCCTCCATAGGAGGTCAGTCCGCCCTCCGTATCGTAGGTCAGCTCTTCCGCCGGTGTCAGTCGCTCGCCCGCAAAAGAGGAGGAGCCACCCACGGTCCCGCCGACATGGAAGAGCAGGTTGCCTTCGCTCCCCTGGAAGCTCGAAGTTGGTGTGGGCGTGGGAGTAGGTGTCGGTGTCGGTGTCGGTGTCGGCGTTGGAGTAGGAGTCGGGGTCGGTGTGGGAGTCGGCGTCGGTGTCGGCGTGGATGCCACGCCGCCGGGTATCGGGACATATCCTGCCGCTCGAAAGCCCGCCACGCCGAAGATCGAGCGCTGGAAGCCGCCGTCGTCGCGGATCTGGTAGGAGAGCCCTGCGTGACTATATCCCTCGCCCGAGAAGAAGCCTTCGTATTCGAAGCGGCAATTGCCGCTGTCGCAGGCGGGCCCCTGATTGTCGGGCAGGTCGATCGGGCGGTTGGCGGAGCCTGAAGCGAACAGGTTCGTGCCGGAAAACAGCCCGCGTGGCGCGATGTTGATGCTGGGCGCGTCGAGCCCCCCGGGCGAGATCACATCATAGGTATATCCGCCGATGGTGATGTCGAAATCCATTCCCAGTCGCGCGGAGGAGCCGAACTCGACCGCCATGTTGCCGGTGAAGGTGCCTGGATCGAGACTGCCATCGGCAATCGTCGGGCTCGTGGCGAACAGCAGTTCGTAGGTGATGATGCCGGATTGCGGCCTGTCGGTTGCCGGAAGCCCCCAGATAAAGTGGCGCCCGCTACGCTGATCGGCCTCGGTCAGAACCTGCCCGGTCCCGCCGGCGATTCGCACGGCGGAGAGGATGGCCTGATCGGAAAACGCCTCGACCTCGTAAATCCGGTTGCCGAAGCTGTCCTGCGCGTTGTCGTCGGCAAGGCGGATCTCGGTGCCGGTCGACCTGCGATAGCCGACGAAAGTTCCGTCGTTCGCACGCAGGATCGCGACATCCTCGGCATAATCGGTGTCGTTGCCCACACCGGAGAGCACCAGGCGCAGCTCCTCGTTGCTCTCGTCCACTGCGATGCCGTCAGGGTTGGCGGTGGCGACCGGCGTTGGTGTCGGAGTCGGAGTGGGTGTCGGCGACGGGGTGGGCGTCGGCGATGGAGTGGGAGTTGGCGTGGGCGTCGGCGTCGGCGATGGCGTGGGGGTCGGAGTTGGCGTGGGCGTCGGAGTTGGCGTCGGCGTCGGCGTCGGCGTCGGCGTCGGTGTCGGCGTCGGCGACGGGGTGGGTGTCGGTGTCGGTGTCGGCGTCGGCGTCGGCGTGTTCGAGAAATTGCCCGGCTGCCCGCCATTGGCGAGATGTTGGAGGTAAGCCTGCAGCGTCGCGGCATCGCCGAACAGCTGCCCTCCGGTAAGCGCCGCGAGCTGGTCCAGATAGGCGAGCAGCAGCGTCAGGTCGGCGGTCGGAAACGCGCCGACCGACGGATTGGCCAGGAAGGCGTCGATCCGCTGTCCCGCCGCGATGATATCGCCCGAGCCGCCGGTCGCGGCGAGCGCCTTGCCCAGCACGATCGGCAGACCGGCACGTGCCGCCGCCGAAGCGCCCGGCGTCTTCTGCGGCCCGTTGGCCAGCACCTGCCGGACCTGCCCGCCGGCGACCGCCCATTTCTCGCCCGCGCCGAATTTGCGCGAGCCGCCATCGGCATAAATACGGCCGCCGCCGGTCAGGATCTGGCCCTCGATAGTGTCTCCCTTGGCGGAAAAGCTTGCCGAAGCTCCCGGTTCGAGCGCGGCGTAGGCTCCCCCGGCCAGCCGCACCGAAGCGGCTATGCCGGGCTGTGTGACCACCGTGATGTCGCCCGAGATCAGCTCGAATACGCCATCCGCGCCGATGCGGTACTCCGCCGGGCCGACGATCGAGACGAGCGTCCCGTCGTCCAGCCGCAGCTGCGTGACGCCGCTGTCCTGCGTGATCGCCCCGCTCGGCTGGCTGGGCGTGCTCGCGTTGTTGTCCGTAAAGACCACGACCGGCGCCGCGGCCCCGTTTGCGGTGAGACCGACGACCGATGCGCTCACGAGAAACGCGCTGAAGGTCTTGCGAAGTTTCGACTGGCTAAGCGGCACTGGTCGGGTCTCCCGTCAGAATTCGAGGCGAAGCGTGGCCGAGACGGTCCAGCGTTCGTAATCGTAGAGCGCGATGTTGCTCCAGTTGCGGCTGAAACTGGCGCGCGGCTGGGCGATCAGATTGTCGGTCAGCGCGAATTTGAGGCCCGCCGTCAGGTCGAGCCGCTCGTCCTCGCGCTCGGTCAGGAACAGCGTGTCGACCGCGTCGTAGCGTCGCAGGTCGAAGGCGGCCCCGGCGATCACCGCGATCCGCGGCGCCACCGGGGCCTCCACCCCGGCGGCGATCTGCGCGAAGGTGTTGGACTGCGCATCGCCCAGCGGATTGCGCGTTTCCTCGTGGCCTGCGGTGGCGTTGATCGAGGCGATGTCGGTGACGTAACCCAGCCCGACGGCATAGCGATCGGCATCGCGCAGCGGGTCCGTATCGTATTCGAGCCGGGTCCACTGGGCCGAGGCGGCGATCGCGTCGCCCCCGTCCAGCAGGTGCGTGTACTGGCCGATCACCCCGTAGGCGGTGCGATAGTCGTCGTGCCCGAGCCAGAATTGCTGCACCTGGCCCGAGAGCGAGAGCACGTCCTGATTGCCGAAGCTGTGCGCATAACCCGCCGTGCCGGTGAGGCTGGCGATATCGAAGGTGTCGCTGTCGAAGTTGTCGCGCCAGTTGAACAGGGCCGAGGCGAAGAGCCGGTCCTGCCGGCCCAGCGCGCCGACCAGGCTGGCCCCTGCGTCGATCTGGTAGAACCCGTCTTCCTGTGCCCGCGCGCCCGCGCCTAGTGTGCCCGGGCCGAGGAAGGCGAACAGCGGGATGGTGATCTGGTTGAGGTCGGTCGCAGCGTTGATATTGCTGTCGAAGCCGATCCCGGCCTCGGCAAAGCCGGAGATGTTCGTGCCCCCGCCATCGATCTCGCGGTCGAGCTGACGGACAAGGCCAGTGAAACGCTGACGGACCGGGTCGGGCAGGGTGGGGTCATCGACCACCGTGGCGAATTCGCGGCGCGCGGTGTCTATGTCGCCTGCGAGGGCATAGGCGCGCGCGAGTTCGGCACGCGCCGGCGCATTGTCCGGCTCTACCGCCAGCACGCGCTGCAGCGCGATGATCGCTTCGCCGTATCGCCCCGCGTCGAGCGCGGCGATACCTAGCCGGTAGTCGTATTGCGGATCTCCCGCGCGCTCGTCCTGTTGCCCGGCAAGCTCGGCATAGCGCGCCTCGGCCGGGGCCTCGGTGTCCTGTGCGAAGGCAGGCGAAGCCGCGGCCATCGCGAGGGCAATCGCGAGTGCGTGGCGCGATGGACGGCAGAAACTGATCAAGTCGAACGGCATTCGTGCATCCCCCGGAGCACATGGGAACCCGGAGGATGTATCGAACGCCGGCGCGCGCCTGTCCGCTGACAAGTGTTGTCACGGTGGTGACAAAGACGGTTAGCCGAGCCCTGTTCTGGCAGGGCACCGCCGGAAGGGCCGGGCTGGGCCTTCCGCTAGGGGAGAGCTGCCTTGAGCGGGCCAAGCCATTCCTCGAACGGCTTCCACGCGCCCTGGCCGCTGCGGTTGATGGGCCGGCGGACCTGTTCGCTGCTGGCGGTGCGCACCGCGCGGTCGGTCTTGTGGAACTCGAGGCAGGCATCCTCGAACGGAAGGCCGAGGTAATCGAGCATGCGGCGGGTCTGGCCTTCCAGATCGTCGAGCACGTCCTCGTGCTGCACCCGCAAGATGCGCCCTTCGGGCAGCACCGCGTCCCAGTGGTCCATCAGGTCGACATAGTCGGCGTAGTAGCGGCCCACTTCTTCCAGCCCGTAGGTGAATTCCTGGCCTTCGGCGAAGAGCTGCTTAAAGCCGGAAAAGCAGCAATCCATCGGATCGCGCCGGGCATCGATGATCTTCGCGTTGGGCAGGATCAGGTGGATCAGCCCGATATGACGGAAATTGTTCGGCATTTTGTCGATGAAGAAGGGCGCGCCCTGCCGGTGGACCCGCGTGTTCTCGATAAAGGCTTCGCCCATCTGCGCGAACTGTTCGGCGGGAAGGTCGTGCAGCGTGGCGGGGTAGCGCGAGCTGCCGGCCTTGCGCCCGCGCAGGCGGTGCGCGAGCGCGAGGATATCGGGCAGTTCCATCGTCCCGTCGATCTGGCTGTGGCTGGCGAGGATCTGTTCGAGCAGGGTCGAGCCTGCGCGCGGGAGGCCGAGGATGAAGATCGGGTCGGGCGCGGGATGGCCTGCGCCTTCGTGCTTCGCGAAAAGCTCACGCGTGCAATGCTCCTTCTGGCGCGCCAGTTCGGCGGTCATCGCATCGGCGCTGTAGCGGGTCTGCGCGCGCTTCAGGCTGTTGCCCTCGTCATAGAAACGGAAGCTACTTGCGTAGTCCTTGCGGTCCTCGTGTGCCTTGGCGAGCGCGAAGCTGATATGCACCCGGTCCATGAAGGCGAGGTCGTTGCGCGCGATCGCCGCGCTCATCGCCTCGATCTCGCTGTCCTCGAAGCTGTAGGTCTTGAGGTTGGCGAGCGCGTACCACGCATCGCCATGATCGGGCTTCGCGGCCACCGCCGCGCGGTAGGATTCGATCGCCTCCGACTGCTTGCCGACCGTCTTGAGGGCATGCCCGCGGCTGGTCAGCGTGGCGGGGTCGTGCGGTAGTCTGGCGAGGACCGCGTCGAACAGTTCAAAGGCGCGGTCGTAGTCGCCCGTCTGCATGCTCTCGATCGCGAGGTGCGACTGGAACAGCGGATTGTCTGGATCGCGCGCATGGAGCGCTTCGGCCTCTTCGCGGGCTTGCGCGAACTTCTGCCGCCGCCTGAGGGCATCGATATGGTCGAGGCGGATCTGGATATTGTCGGGCGCGAAGGCCGCTGCGCTTTCGAGCAGGAATTCGGCATCGTCGAGAATGCCGAGCTTGATCCCGATCTGCGCCAGCAGCCGCATGCCTTCGACGTCCTTGGGGTTCTGCTGCAGGTACGCGCGGCAGATTTCCTCCGCGCGCAGCAGCCGCCCTTCGTGCAGGTGGTTGGTGACAGCCACCAGCTCTCGCGGAAGCTGGGCGATCCGCTGCGCCTGTGCCTGGGCGGCGCGCGCTTCCGCGCTGCGTCCGGCAGCGGCCTGCAATTCGGCCAGCGCGCGCCAGCTCGCATCGAGTGCCGGGTTGAACCGCGTGGCGCGCTGGTATGCGGTGATGGCGCCTGCTGCATCGCCCTGTGCCCGCGCAAGATGGCCCGCTTCCTGCCACGCGCGGCCATATTCGGGCATCGCCCCATGCAGCCGGTCGAGCAGGGCGGCGGCGCCTGCGAAATCCTGCTGGTAGCGCGCGGCGACCGCCGCGATGTAAAGCGCCTCGCCATCCTGCGGGTCGTGCTCCAGCAGCCCTTCGGCCAGGGCGCGCCCGCGCGCCATGTCGCCCGCCTGGAGCGCATGCTGCGCCGTCTTGAGGGTTTGCTCTCGCTCGCTCATCGCTTTCACCTAGAACGAAAACGGCGGGGGGAAAGCCCTTGTCAGGCTCGCCCCCCGCCGCACGAAGACCTCGAGGTCAGGCTAGGCGATCAGAAATCGAAGCCAAGCCGCATGCCGACCGTCAGCGGGCGGTTGTAGACCACGCGCGCCCGGTCGTTGACGAAGTTGCCCGAAATCTGGGCGCGTTCGTCGAACAGGTTCTCGCCGTAGATTTCGAGGCGCCATGCGTCCCCGGTCACGCCCACGGCGAGGTCCGCGACGAAGTAGCTGTCCAGTTCGAGCTTGTTGATCTCGATGATGTCGGTGAACTTCGATCCCGAATAGGTCACCTGCGGCTGGATGTAGGCGTCGTGAGCATCGGAGATGGCGAACTCGTAACGCACCCGCGCATTGCCCTGGAAGTTCGGGGCAAAGGCGAGATCGGAGCCGACCACCACGTCGTCGGTCGGCGTCAGCACTTCGGTAATCTCGGTGTCGAGGATCGAGAAAGCAGCGGAGATCGTCAGCCCCGGCACCGTGTAAGGTGCGAAGGTGATGTCGCCTTCGACGCCCTTGATCTCCGCATTCGCCGCATTGTCCGAGAAGAACAGGTTGGTGATGCTGGGATCGAAGATCGTCGTCTGCAGGTTGGCGATGTCGACGTAGAACGCGCTGCCGTTGAAGCGCAGCTGCCGGTCGAACAGCTCCATCTTCCAGCCGATTTCGTAGTTCTTGACCTCGTCGGTATCCAGCTCGAACGGCACGGTGAAGCCGCCCGGGCCCTGCGCGCCGCCGGGGCGGTTGAGCAGGCCGGGGCGGAAGCCTTCGGAATAGGTCGCGTAGAACAGCAGATCGTCGGTCGGCGTGACGGTGGCGGTGCCCTTGAAGATCACCCCGTCAGCCTTCGCCTTGTCGGGCGCGCGCACCGCATTGTAGACGAGTTGCGCCTGAGCGGCCGAGAGCCCTGCGGCCTGGATGTCGGCCAGGGTATCGTTCAGGTCGAACGTCTGGCGCAATGCCGCGTTGCACGAACCGATGAAGGTGTACTGGCCGTCGCCGTCGTACAGGTCGTTCAGATCGGTGCCGTAGGCGTTCGCATCCTGCGCCGCGCCGCTGTTGCAGAAGGACCCGTTGGCGCTGCCTTCGAGATCGACCTCGACGTTGTAGTAGCGTGCACCCAGCGCGAGGGTGAACAGGTCGGGCACGATGTCGAACGCCGCTTCGCCAAAGATGCCGAACTGTTCGTCCGTGCGGCGGATGTCGTTGCGGAAGATGGTTCCGGCAGGGAAGGGGCCGGGGTCGCTGTTATAGCCTGGGAAGGGGTAGTTGGGCGCGAACGGGCCGAAGGGCTGCGCCGCGATGCTGCCGGGATAGACGAAGTCGTTGCGCTCGCGCAGTTCGAGATCGGAATAGAACCCGCCTGCAGTAACCCGCCAGCGGTTTTCCGCCGGGGTCGAGAAGCGCAGTTCCTGCGTGAAGACCTCGGTCTCGCTGTTCGAGGGAACATAGAGGTTGGGGGCCTGGCAGGTGCCGCTGGGGTCCGCCGCGCCCGGATAGCTCACCGAACCATCGCAGATATAATAGGGCAGATACTGGCCGACGAAGAGATAGTCGGTGTAGTCGATCCGCTGTTGGGCGGTGCGATCGGTGTAGGCGCCGGTATAGACCACATCGAGCATGGCGAGGCGGCCTTCGACCGTCCAGCTGGTGTTCGAGAAGTCGTCTTCCAGCGTATCGCGTTCGTAGCGCTGGATGGCTAGCTCGTCTGTGCCGAGGTCCGGGTCCGCGAAGAACACGCCGTCGCTGTCGATGCTCTGACGCGAGTGCGAAACGGTCACGCTCCAGTCGGGCGAGAACTCGTACAGCGCGCTGGCGCGGAAGCCCGAATAGGTGGTGTCGTTGAAATCTTCTTCGACCAGCGCGCCATTGGTCGCCGCGAGGAAGGTGACGTTGGACAGGTCGGCACCTGCCTGAAAGCCTGCGCGCCGCGGGCTCACCGGCACGCCGTTGTCGCGGATGGTGCCAGCGGGGCGGAAGCGCGCGCTATCCGCGAGGGTCTGCGATCCGGGTACGTTGTCGATGTAGCCGCCCTGCCGATCATTGAAGGCGACGATGCGCATGGCGAGGCTGTCGGCCAGCGGCAGGTTGACGATCAGCTCGCCCTTGTAGCTCGCTTCGCCGCCCTTGGTGAAGGAAAGGCCTGCGTTGACCTCGCCTTCCCACACGCCGATTTCGGGCTTGTTGGTGATGAGGCGGACAACGCCCGCCTGCGAGCTGGCGCCGAAGAGCGTGCCCTGCGGGCCGGAGAGGACTTCGATCCGTTCGAGGTCGGCGGCATAGACGTCGAGGTTGCGGCCCGGCTGCGAAAGCGGCTGCTCGTCGAGATAAAGCGCCACGTTCGGGGCGAGGCCGGCAACGCCGGCCGTGGTCAGGTTCGGCGTGGTCGAGGCGAGGCCGCGAATATAGATCGTGCTCTGGCCGGGGCCGCTGCCGCCTGCGGTGATGCTGGGCAACTGGTCGAGATAGTCGGCGAAGGTATCGACGTTCAGCTGTTCGAGGCCTTCTTCGCCCAGCGCCTGCACCGCAACCGGCACATCCTGCAGATCTTCGCTGCGCTTCTGCGCGGTGACGACGATGGTCGGCACACCGCCCTGGCGCGCTTCGGCCTGCGGTTGCGCCTGCGGTGCCTGGTCCTGAGCGATGGCCGGCGTGGCGATGGCAATGGCGAGCGCGCTCGCAGATGCGCGCGTTACGAACTTCGTCATGTCGTGAATGGCCCCCTGATCGTTCGATCTTGTCCTGGCCGCCCTGACGCCGGGTGTGCCGGCGGAACGGATTTTCGATATTAATAATGCGCGTCTGTCTTATGAATATGTCTGACGCGGCGCGCACCATTATGGCGATCTTCTGCGATTGGCCACAGGGTTACAAATGAATTACAAATACCAGCGCGAGGCGTGGCATGATTGCAACAAGCAGGTATAATGGCTGTAATTCGCGTTACGGGCCTGCATATTACATATTGGTCACTTTAGTTAACTAATAGTATTCACAAATATGCTTTTAGAATCGTATGGTAATAGAAAATAAATATCGAAATTTACTTTCAAGCTTCTGAGTGCAGGCGCTAGTAATCGTCCTAGACGAAATCGCGCGGTATTGTCCGGCTCCAGGTCCGGCAGAACACGCGGTCCTCGTTCTCGAACGCGTCCAGATCGCCCTGCAGGTAGAAATTCTGCGCGTCGGAGGACATTACCGTGCGGGTCTCGGTGCGGATCCTCCAGTCGCCACGAGCGAGCGAGCGGACCCAGCGGGTCTCGCCCTCGATCGAATCGAAGTCGTTGCTGCGCGAACGGTACCATTCGCGCGCCGAGGCCCCCACGTCGAGGCCGGTATACTCGTGGCGGTAGAGCCCCTTGTCGTCGATCACCTCCAGCTCGGAGGCGTCGGTCGCCAAGTTGCGGTGGACGAACCAGTCGTGCTGTTCGGGCTTTAGCATGATCTTCGGCTCGGGCCGTGCGATACGCGGATCGCCGAATTTCTCGATCTCGTGCGTCGTGCTGGGCGCCTGCCGTACCGGCACGTCCAGCTTGCTGTCGCCCAGATGCACGGTCAGGAAAACCGGCTCGGGCGAAGGCCATGCCAGCGGCCAGTAGGAGGTCGACAGCGACAGACGCAGGCGATGGCCCGCCGGAATCTCCTGCCCGATATGATTGAGATGGAAGACCACCGTCTCGGGATCGCCCGGGACCATGCCCTCCGGCGACTGGCGGCTGTTGCGGTGCGTCAGGTTGAGAAGGCCATAGGTAAAGCGCGTGGCCGAGCCGTCCGGACGAACGTCTGAAAGGCGCGCCGCGATCATCGCGACCGGCTTGTCCACACTGACCTTCAGCTCCAGCCGCGCCGCGCCTAGGATTTGGATCGGCGCCTCCAGCGGCTCGGTCTCGAATACCAGCGCGCCGCCATCTTCCTGCCGTTGATCGTGCGCAAGGTCGGGGCCGGAGGCATAGGAGCACCACTTGCCCGCAAACAGCCCGGTCGACAGCGGCGACTGGATGCCGACGCTTTGCGTGTCCGGATGGCCGGTCGTTCCGGGGTCGGCAAGCGTGCGCTCGCGCAGATCGAACGTCCGGTGCTCGATCTGCGGCGAGGGCCAGCTGTCTTCGGCCACCCAGTGCCCGTAACGCTCGGTATAGAGGCTGAGTGGAGGCTCGCTGTCCTGCATCCAGGCGAGCAGCATGGGCTCGTCCATCACGCCGTTGTCCTTGCCCTTCAGCCAGTGGTCCCACCAGCGGGTAAGCTCGGCGAGGAAGTCGATCGCCGGGCCCGGCTTGCCCAGGTGCGGATAGGTATGTGCCCATGGGCCGACCAGTCCGCGGCGCGGCACCTTCAGGTTGCGCAGCATGCGGAAGACGGCGTTGGTATATCCGTCCGCCCAGCCGCTGACCGTCATCACCGGGATGCGGATGTCCGAATAGTCCTCGCACACAGAGCCGTGGCGCCAATAGGCGTCGCGGCGCTGGTGGCGGAGCCAGGTGTCGAGCCAGAAGCCGCTTCCCTCCAGCCGGTCGAACCACATCCTGCGCCACTTCTCGCCGACCAGTTCCGGGTCGGGCGGCATCGAGTTGTAGGCGAACATGACCGAGGCCCAAGACAGGTTGTCGCCCAGCACGCAGCCGCCCATGTGGTGCACATCGTCCGCGTAGCGATCGTCGGTGGCGGACGCGGCCATGATCGCCTTCAGGGGTTCGGGGCGCAGTGCCGCAATCTGGAGTGCGTTGAACCCGCCCCAGCTGATGCCCATCATGCCGACATTGCCGTCGCACCAGGGCTGGCGGGCGATCCAGTTGATGATCTCGACGCCATCGGAAAGCTCTTGCGGCAGGTATTCGTCGGTCAGCACGCCTTCGCTCTCGCCGCTGCCGCGAATGTCCACCCGCACGCAGACATAGCCCTGGCCTGCGAGGTAGCCATGGGTCAGCTCGTCGCGCGCCGCGGTGCCGAACCGCTTGCGATAGGGGATATATTCGAGGATCGCGGGCACAGGCTTCTCGTGCGCGCAGGCCGGCATCCAGATCCGCGCGGAAAGCTCTGTATCGTCGCTCATCCGGATGACGACATGGTCCTGGATCGAGACTTGCTCGGGAAGATCGTCGACGTAGATCATCGGTTCTACCTCGGAACGGGTGCGGTCAGGTCTACCGTGAAGGGCAGATTGTCCATGATGTCGGCGTATTTCTCGGTCAGTTCTTCCTTGCTGCGGCCGCCGATGAAGATATCCGCCAGCTCGAAACTGTAGCTGTCCTGAAAGGCGAGGTGGGAGAGGCGCTGCCCCTCTTCGACCAGCACCTGCACCATCGCTTCGGGATAGCGGGTCTGCATGTGATGAATCTCGGTGGCAGAGGGCACCCGCTTGACCTGCGCGTCCTGAAACAGGCGGAGCATGAACTTGGCGGCCGAGGGCCAGTCGCCGTTACGGTGAGGGAAATGCGGCCGGTGCCCGAGCGCGAGATCGAGCCCGATCTTCTGGTGCGATACGCCGTCGACATCCTGAAACAACGGCCCGTGGCTCTTGGACAGGCGCGTGTTGATTTCGAGGATGCTGATCCGGTCGGTTTCCTCGTCGTAGAAGAACTCGGCATTGAAGGGCGCGTTGTCGTAACCGACTTCGGCCAGCACACGCGCGGTGATGTCCTTCATCCGCTCGATCACCCCTTCGGGCAGGCGCGAGGGGTACTCGTAGCGCGAGAAGGAGGAACCGACACCGCCTTCGCGGACCGAATCCACCGCGCCGTAGCACACGCAATCCCCTTCAAAGACGTAGCCTTCCAGCGTCACCTGTGCGTCGGCAGCAATACTCTTCTCGGCGATGCAGTGCATGCCGCCGATGCCCTCGATCTCGTCGGGCAGTTCGACATGTTGGAGGAACTCGTCGAACGGCTTGCCGAACATGCCGATGCCATCGCGGATAATCTCCATCGCGTCTTCGAGCTGTTCCTCGTTCTCGATCTTGAAGCCGAGGTAGGAGGAGTGGGAGACGAAAGGTTTGACCCAGAACGGATAGTCGATCTTCACCTGGTCGCGGGCCCGACCGCCGAACGGGTCGAGCGCGCAGAACTCGGTCGAGGCTTCCGGCGCGACCCGGTCGATCGCGTGGCGCGCCCATAGCTTGTGCTCCAGCGCGGCGACCGCCTCGAGGCTCGGCCCGGGCAGCCCGTTACGCTTGCACAGCAGCGGCCCGATGCAGGAATTGGGGAAGTCCCAGTAGTTGAGGATCGCGTCGGCTGGGCCGTATTCGTCCATCCGCTGCTCGACCAGGCGGACCATGTCCATCAGCTTGAAGGTATCGGAAATATTGACCGATTCCTCGCAGCTCAGCCCCTCGTGATATTCGACGTCATCCTCTTTCTCGAACTTTTCGAGAAGGGACAGGTTGAAGGGCTCCAGGCCTAGGACAAAGACTTTCTTCATGGGATTGGGGGTGTGCGCCTTTCGTCTCGCGGGATGGGGCTAGTTCGGCAAACCAATCGCTGCGCAGGACCAATGTTCCGCACCCCGGCGGGCGCGAAGGCTGCGACCACGCGATTCATGCCCCCGAAATCGAAAGCGCAATCAGCAGGTTGCGAGATTTGCCGAGGGCCGATCGGCCGCGGGTGACGCAGCGGTATGGCTCCGTCGGCGCGGTAATCCTTGGCGCATTCGGCCGGTCGCAAGGCCCGTATCGGAACCTAGCCGCCCACTCACTGGCTAGCCCCGCCAGTACTGGCGGAACTCGCTGCGCGGGTCGTTTTCCACCCGCAGATCCTCATCGAAAATCATCGTCGTGCGCTCGGGCGGGGAGTAGGGCTTCCACTCGGGCACATGTTCGTTGTTCGGGTCGCCGTTGGCCGCGAAGGCCGCCCAGCTCGACGCGATGGCCTTCGCCAGCCTGTTGGCCGCCGCGCTCGATCCGTTGAGCGCGCCGCGCGTGTTGTAGAGGCTGGGCGCGACATCGATCCCGTGCACCGCGCCGAAGCGCCCATCGGCTGCCGGGCTGGGCTCGGTCCACAGATAGGTCCATACGTTGGCGCCGGGCTGCTTCGCCTTGAGTTCGGCCTGCGCGAAGGCACCCT
>PAVA01000083.1 GCA_002712945.1 Citromicrobium sp. | reverse complement strand
CGGATCGCCTCGGGCGAATAGGAAAAGCCCATGTGGCTGCATCTGAGCGCGACCGCCCGGTCGCGTTCGCCCGGATAGCCGGCGGCCGAGCGCGGGCTGATCGCCCCGTCGCGCGGGCTCCACAGGGCGATGGTTTCGACCGGCGGCTTGCGCGAAAGCTGGGCCGAAAGCTTGGGCTCGTCCACCCGGTGCCCCGCGATCGCCTGATAGATCCGCCAGACATTATTGGCGCGTAGCGAGCCCGAGAAGGGCGAGCCCATCGAGATCACCCGGTCGACTTCTTCGGGCCGCCGCTTCGCCAGTTCGCGCGCATAGAGCCCGCCGAGGCTCCAGCCGACCAGCACCACGGGCTGTCCGGCGCGGGCGTACAGATCGTCGAGCCGATCTTCCAGCCGGTCGAACACATCCTCGGAAAAGCCCCAGTTATAGCCGCAGCCCCAGCGCTTGACCGTGTGGCCCGCATCTTCGAGCCGGCGCGCGAAATAGCGCATGCGTATGGGGTTGGCACCGAAACCGGGCAGGATCATCACCATGCGGGGGTTGGCGGTCCTTGCGAGGCGGAAGGGTTTGAAGATGCTGCGATAGAACCGCCGCAGCGGCTCGAACAGGTAACCAAGCTCGCGCAGCAGCAGCCATAGCCGCGGGCTCCGTGCGCCGTCGGGGTCGGGCTCGCGCGCAAGCTCGATGCGGCGCGCCCACTCGCTGTCGGCCAGCGCGGTGAAGCCGCTCACGCCCTCGGGCAGGGCCAGGGATTTCCGCCGGAATGCTTGCACGCTTACTGAATGCGGCACACGCGCGAGGGTTTCCGGCTTGATGAATGTTGACCCGGCGCGGCACAATCCGGGGCGCGCGCGATGAGCGCTATTCGGCCCCCTCGGAGCAGTCGCCGATCCGTTCGCTGGTGACACGCATGTCGACCCCGCCCGCACCATCCTCGAAACCCGCCACGGTCAGCCGCAGGTCGGTTGCGGTGGGGGTAAGCGTTCCGGAGATCCGCGCCTCGGTCTCGGGCTGGAACTCATCGCCCGCACATATCATCACCGCGTCCAGTTCCTCGCCGTTCAGATCGAAACTTTCGAACCGGCAACTGTCGCGCCCCTGCATGTCGAGCAGCATCCGGCGATAGCCGCCCGAGACATCCGCTGGCGTGAGGCATTCGTTGTCGTCGGCATATTGCATGGCGCCGCCGCCCTCGCCCGCGCCGCCCAGCGATATGCGCGTGCGGTAGAGGCCCGGTTGCAGCCGGATATCCTCGCCCGAAACCAGCTCCGTTTCCTCGGCGTCGGGAACCGGCCCGCCGCAAGCGGCCAGAACAAGGGCGATGCCGCCCGCAAATACGCTACGCATTTTTCTGAGAGTCACCCCTTGCCTGTATCCCGGGGTGCGCCGCTAGCCTTTCGGATCAACCGGGGCAATCGCCGATGCGCGTGCCCGTGACCGTCCCTTGCATGGCGATGTCGCCTGCAGGCGTGCCGGAAATCCGGTTGTCCATGCTCAGCGTGAAGCGTTCCTCGCCGAATTCGCCCTCCATCGCGACCTTCGCCGTGCCGCCGTTGCCTGTATCGCAGGTCATCCGCAGGGTCATGCGATTGCCGGTCCGGTCGAATTCCTCGTAGGTGCAGTTTTGGTGGTCCTCGCTGCCGAAGAAATCGGGCTTGGGGCGGTTCGCCTCTTCCTCGGTCAGGCAGGTGGTGGTGGTGATGCCCGCGCCACCCATGTTCTGCTTGACCATGCCCTGCATATTCTCGGGCACGCCCGGCATGTCGAGCTCGGTGAACTCGATCCTGTGCTCCCACTGGCCCGCGCGCATGGTTACGTCGTCGCCCGTAGCCGCCTCGGCGGCGACCTCTTCACTGGTGATCGCACCGTCGCCGTCCGTATCGGCGCCGTCCGTATCGGCGCCACCGTCCGAACAGGCAGCGAGCAAGGTGAGGCAGGCGGTTGCTGCAAGGATCGTGCGCATGGTTTTCTCCCCCAGGTCGTTAAACGGGTGGACCCTTCGATCGCAGACTATCGGGCCGGTCGTCTCGTCACAACCGCCATTGCGGGGAACTGGTGCGACTCACATATTGGCCCCATGGCAGAACTCGTAATCCGCAGGGGGCTGGACGAGCCCGACACCACAGGCGAATTCACGCCGCACAAGCCCGCGCGGCCAGAGAAATCGATGCCGGGCAAGCGCTTCGAGCTTGTCTCCGACTATGAACCCGCAGGCGACCAGCCGACCGCGATCGAGGAACTGGTGCGCGAGGCGGAGGGCGGCGAGAAGACGCAGGTGCTCCTCGGCGTGACCGGCTCGGGCAAGACCTTCACCATGGCCAAGGTGATCGAGCAATTGCAGCGGCCCGCACTGGTGCTCGCACCCAACAAGATCCTCGCCGCGCAGCTCTATGGCGAGTTCAAGAGCTTCTTTCCGAACAACGCGGTCGAGTATTTCGTCAGCTATTACGACTACTACCAGCCCGAGGCCTACGTGCCGCGCAGCGACACCTACATCGAGAAAGAGTCGAGCGTGAACGAGGCGATCGACCGGATGCGCCACTCGGCCACGCGCGCGCTGCTGGAGCGGGACGACGTCATCATCGTCGCCTCCGTCAGCTGCCTCTACGGTATCGGCTCGGTCGAGACCTATTCGGCGATGATCTTCGACATCAAGACGGGCGAGAGCGTCGACCAGCGCGAGCTGATCCGCAAGCTCGTCGCGCTGCAATACAAGCGCAACGACCATGCCTTCGCGCGCGGCAATTTCCGCGTGCGTGGCGACAATCTCGAGCTGTTCCCCAGCCACCTCGAAGATACCGCCTGGCGCATCAGCTTCTTCGGCGACGAGATCGAGGAAATCGTCGAATTCGACCCGCTGACCGGCAAGCCCGGCACGAAGCTCGACAAGGTGCGCGTCTATGCGAACTCGCACTACGTCACGCCCGGCCCGACGATGAAACAGGCGACCGAGGCCATCAAGTTCGAGCTGGCCGAACGGCTCAAGGAACTGGAGGCGGAGGGCAAGCTGCTCGAACACCAGCGGCTGGAACAGCGCACCAATTTCGACCTCGAGATGATCGCCGCCACCGGCAGCTGCAACGGGATCGAGAACTATTCGCGCTTCCTCACCGGGCGGCTGCCCGGCGAGCCGCCGCCGACCCTGTTCGAATACCTGCCCGAAAACGCGCTGCTGTTCGTCGACGAGTCCCACCAGACCGTGCCGCAGATCGGTGCGATGGCGCGCGGCGACCACCGTCGCAAGATTACCTTGGCCGAATACGGCTTTCGCCTGCCCAGTTGCATCGACAACCGCCCGCTGCGGTTCAACGAGTGGGACGCGATGCGGCCGCAGACCTTCTGCGTCTCGGCCACCCCCGGCGGCTGGGAGCTGGAGCAGACCGGCGGCGTCTTCGCCGAACAGGTCATCCGCCCCACCGGGCTGATCGACCCGCCGGTCGATATCCGCCCGGTCGAAGATCAGGTCCAGGACTGCATCGAGGAGTGCAAGAAGACCGCTGCGGCGGGCTACCGCACGCTCGTCACCACACTGACCAAGCGTATGGCGGAAGACCTGACCGAGTTCATGCACGAGGCGGGCGTGAAGGTCCGCTACATGCACTCCGATGTCGAGACGCTGGAGCGCATCGAGCTGATCCGCGACCTGCGGCTGGGCGTGTACGATGTGCTGGTGGGCATCAACCTGCTGCGCGAAGGGCTCGACATTCCCGAATGCGGGCTGGTGTGCATCCTCGACGCGGACAAGGAAGGCTTCCTGCGCTCCGAAACCTCGCTCATTCAGACCATCGGCCGCGCCGCGCGCAATGTCGATGGCCGGGTGATTTTGTATGCCGACCGCATCACCGGCAGCATGGAGCGCGCAATGGCCGAGACCGAGCGGCGGCGCGAGAAACAGCGCGAATACAACGCCGAACACGGGATCACCCCTCAGACCATCAAGCGCGCCATCGCAGACATCACCGCCCACGCAACCAAGGGCGAAGACGGTGCACCCGAGGACGAAGCCACGCCGCTCGTCGGCCACAACCTGCGCGCCTACATCGAAGACCTCGAAAAGAAGATGCGCGAAGCCGCCGCGAACCTGGAGTTCGAAGAAGCCGGGCGTTTGCGCGACGAGATCCGCGCGCTGGAGGCGGACGAGCTTGGCTTGCCGGAGGGGGAGCAGAAGGCCGCGCGTGTGGGGCGGAGTAACGAGGGCAAGCCCGGGACGCGCAAGCTGCGGTACGGGCGGACGCAGAAGAAATGGGGGAAGTGACCTAGTGGCGAGCCACATGAGGCGATCGAAGTCGGAATCGACAAAGTTCTGATTTTAAACGATTCTATTTTTTTCTGTGTGGAAAGCGATTTCGGCGAACTAGACGCGGCGGGAATTTCGCTCTGATTGGTTGGCTGCATTCAAAACGAGGCAGCCATGACCCCCTTCGAAATCGTCTCCCTGATCGTCGCCCTCATCATGCTCGCAGGCACCTTCACTTACGCGGGCATCCAGATCGGCAAGTCGCTCGGCGATAAGAAATGAGCGCCCATCCCTCCACCGTCATGCCGAACTTGTTTCGGCATCCAGCCCTCCACCTGACGCGATCGTTCCAGAAGAAAGCTGGACCCCGGATCAAGTCCGGGGTGACGGATTCCGTGGGTGATCTGAGTCATCGCCCGAACAAGGTCGGCAACCTGAAAAGCTTAAATTGCCTCGCGATTCGAAATCGCTGACATCGGTGGCAGGAGACTAATATGACCCGTCCCGATAAACTCTACGCCAAGCTGCTCGCAAATCCCCGCGCCGCTATCAGCTTTCGCGATTTCGAGAAGTTGCTGGCCGCGTTCGGCTTCGAGAAGGCTCGCACGGTCGGCAGCCATCGGCAATATGTGCACCCCAAGCTCAGCCGCCCCTTCCCGGTCCAGCCGAGCGGGAAAGACGCCAAGCGCTATCAGGTCCGCGAATTTCTTGAACTGGTAGAGGAACACGGCCTATATATCGAGCCGTGAGCGAGCCCCATTACCATATCAATCTGTTCTGGTCCTCCGAGGACGAGTGCTGGATCGCGGATGTGCCTGATCTCAAGCCATGTTCGGCGCACGGCGACACCCGCAGCGAGGCAGTCGCCAATATCAATGATGCGATCCAAGGGTGGCTCGAAGTCGCGCGCGAACGCAGCTTGCCTATTCCAGAACCTCGTTACCGTCCGGCGATCTACGCTACGTCCTGACGTAAACCTGACAGGAACGCCCCTCCCCTTCGCCCGTTTCGTGGACTCAAGCCGGAACGGGAGGAATCCCATGCGCATCGCCCCTGTCGCCATTACCTGCATCGCCACCGCTGCCCTCGCACTCGCCGCGTGCGAGCCCGCGCCCGAGGACGGGACGCACGAGCAGCCCTCGCCCGAAAACATCGCCGAGGTCGAAGGCACGGCGTCGGGCGATCTCGACGCGGAGCCGGACAAGGGCGCCAACCGGGCTGCGCAGGTCGAAGCAGGCGCGCCCGCGAACGCGCGCTGGTTCATCGACGAAGCGCGCGCCGCCTTCGGCCCGCCCGAAAGCGAAGCGATGCTCTCGATCCGCTGCGCCAATGGCACGCTGACCCTCCAGCGCATCGTCGGCCGCCCGCTCGACGGCGAGCGCGTCGCCAGCATGAACATTCTCGGCAATCGGGCAAAGGCGCTGGTACGCGTGACCGGCGAGGAGAGCGAACTCGGCGGATCGCTGTGGCAAGGCGAGGTAGACGATGCCGGACAGCTCGCGCGGGTCATCGGCTCCGGCCAGGGCACCATCACGGTCGATATCGATGGCGAGGATGAGATCGGCATAGCGCCGTCGCAGGAAGCCGCGGATTTCGTGCGCAACTGTGGCTGAACGGGCCGCGCGACGGCCTAGCGATTGACCCCGCGCAGGCGCCGCGACATACCGCCCATCATGCTGAAAACACCAATGTCCAACGTCCGCCGCGCCGCCGCCCTGTCGCTGGCGGGCGCTCTCCTCCCGCTTGCCCCCCTCGCCGCGCAGGACGGCGCCGCGAAGGAGCAGGCGGCCACCAGCATCGATCCGCAGGTGCGCAGTCGCGACCTGTCGGGCACCTTCGGCGGACAGCGGGTGTCCTACACCGCCACGATCAAGGAAAACGTGCTCTCTTCCGACGACGGCACGCCCGAGGCGGTCATCGTCACCACCAGCTACGTTAGAAATCCGCGCGACACATCGCGCCCGGTGTTCTTCATCTACAACGGCGGGCCGGGCTCGGGATCGGTCTGGCTGCAGATGGGCGCCTTCGGGCCCAAGCGCGTGGCGATCCCCAGCGACGCGCGCGACGATGGCGCGCCGCCCTACCCCATCCTCGACAACCCGGACTCGCTGCTCGACGTCGCGGACCTCGTCTTCATCGACCCGCCGGGCACCGGCTTCAGCTACCTGACCGACGGAGGCGACCCGGACGATTACTACGGGCTGGAGCAGGACGCGCGCGCGGTGGCCAAGGTCATCCGCCGCTGGATCAACGACAATGGCCGCTGGAACAGCCCCAAATATCTCGGCGGCGAAAGCTACGGCACCACGCGCACCGCGATGGTCGTGCGCGAACTCGAAGGTGCCACCTACAACGATGTCGGCCTCAACGGCCTGATCCTGATTTCGACCATTCTCGATTTCGCCGCGCGCGAGCCCACGCCGGGCAACGAGATGGCTTACGTGATGGCGCTGCCCAACATGGCGACCGCCGCCTACTACCACGGCAAGGCTGAGGCGCCTTCGGTCGAGGCGATCGCCGAACAGGCGCGCCGCTTCGCCATCGGCCCCTATGCGACCGCACTGCTCAAAGGGCAGGATCTGCCGCAGGCCGAGCGCGCGGCGGTGCGTGCCGAAATGTCGCGGCTGACGGGTCTGTCGGAGGAATATCTCGAACAGGCGGATCTGCGGGTGACCGACCAGCGCTTCTACAAGGAGCTGCTGCGCGACCGGGGGCTGACCGTGGGCCGGCTCGACAGCCGCTACACGGGCCGCGATTACGACAATGCGGGCGAATATCCCGACAACGACCCGAGCTTCTACGGGATCGATGCAGGCTATACCGCCGCGATCAATTCGTGGGCGCGCGACACACTCGGCTTCGAGACCGACCGCGAATACCAGGCCATCGGCAGCGATCCGGGCCGCAACTGGGACTGGTCGCTCTCGGGCCGGGGCCGGGGCGCCTATCTCAACGTCGCGCCCTTCGTCGGCCAGGCCATGCGCCAGAACTCGCAGCTGCGGACTTTCGTGGCGCAGGGCTGGTACGATTTCGCGACGCCCTTCTTCGGCGCGGAATATTCGCTCAACCGCACAGGCATCCCGCAGGACCGGCTGGAGTTCCATTACTACGATGCGGGCCACATGATGTATATTCGCGACGAGGATCGGGCGAAGCTTTCGGCCGATATCCGCGCCTTCATCCGCAATCGCTGAGCCGGTGATCCGCCTGCGATATACCTCGGCTTTGCTGGCGGTGGCCGCGCTCGCCGCATGCCAGCCGCCCGCAGCAGACAGGTACGAGGGCCGCGCCGATCCGCCCGATACGGCGACCTACGCCAGCGAGCCGCAGCCCTCCCCCGATGCGGAGGGCGCGGTGTGGGCCCCGAGCCAGACACCGCTTCGCATGCTCTACGGCATCCCCGGCCAGCGGCCGCTCGCCGCGCTGGCCTGCGAGATCGCCGACGAGGGGAGCGAGGAAGAGGCCCGGGTCCGGATCACGCGCTTCGCCCGCGCCGACGAGGGCGCGCAGGCGCTGATGGCGCTGGTCGGCAATGGCCACAAGGAGCGTATGGCGGTGGAAGCGGTCGACAATGGCCGCGCCTTCCTGTGGGAGGGCACGCTCCCGCTCGCGTCCGAGAAGCTCGATGCGCTGACCGGCCTGCGCGAAGTGCAGATGACCGTCCCCGGGGCGGGGACACTGGTGCTCAACGAGAGCGAGGCCCCGCGCGACCTTATTGAGGCGTGTCGGCTTGCCGTGCGGCAGGCTTCGTCGCGGCCCGGGCAAGATCCTCCACCGAGCGCGGAGTGAGCACCTGCGGCAGGCGCTGCGGCGCGCGCGTGCCGGGCGCATACCACAGGTAGAGCGGGACGCCCGCCACGCCCTGCTGCGTCAGGAAGGCGGTGATGTCGGGATCGCGGCGGGTCCAGTCGCCGCGTAGAACCACCGCGTTTGCCTCTTCCAGCGCCTGCGCGGTCGCCTCGCGTTCGATCGCCACGCTTTCGTTGACCTTGCAGGTGACGCACCAGTCGGCGGTGAAATAGACGAACACGGGGCGGTTGGCGGCGCGTGCTTCGGCAAGGGCCTCTTCGCTGAAGGGCTGGCTGGCAAGCAGGTCCGCCGAAGCCTCGGGCGGTTGCGGCTCGGGAATGACCAGCACCGCGAGAACCGCCATCGCCGCGAGCGCGAGGCCGGAAAGCAGCGCGCTACGCGAGGCTCGCTGCGCGCGCCCGATCTGCACCAGCAGACCGACACTGATCAGCGCGAAACCCGCGACGATCGCCAGCCAGCCCCAGCCGCCCAGCCGCCAGGCCAGCCAGCCGAGCGCGAGCGCGGTCAGCCCCATCGGCAGCGCCATCCAGCGGCGGAAGGTCTCCATCCACGCACCCGGCTTCGGCAGGCGCTGGCGCAGTGCGGGCACGAAGCCCAGCGCGAGGAAGGGCAGCGCGAGGCCCAGCCCCAGCGCGGCAAACAGGCCGAGTGCGTAGCCGGCCGGAAGCACCAGAGCCGCGCCCAGAGCCGCCGCCATGAAAGGGCCGGTGCAGGGCGTTGCGACGAAGGCGGCGAGCAGCCCGGTGGCGAAGCTCCCCCGGCTGCTACCGCCCGCGCCGGAAATCGCCATCCCCGGTATCTCGAAAGCGCCGAGGAAGTTCGCCGTCAGCGCCACGGCGAGCAGGAACAACGCGACGACCACGCCCGGCTCCTGCAACTGGAACGCCCAGCCGACCGCTTCGCCGCTGGCACGCAGGCCCAGCAGCACGCCGCCGAGCGCAAGGCAGGCGATCACCACGCCCGCCGTATAGGCCAGCGCATCCTTGCGCACCGCGCCTTCGCTCCCGCCTGCCCTCGCGAGAGACAAGGCTTTCAGCGAGAGGATCGGGAAGACGCAGGGCATGATGTTGAGCACCAGCCCGCCGAGCAGCGCCGCGCCGGTGAGCACCCACCAGGGCGGCAGATCGCCCCCGCTGCGGATCGGCTCGCCGCCGGTCGGCACCGCGCCCGGCTGCGCTGCGAAGGACAGGCCGGTTCCGTCGCCCAGCCTGACGATGCCGGTGATCCTATCGGGCCGCGCGCCGCCGTCCGACAGCGGGATTTCGGCCACCAGCAGGTCGCCGTCGCGGAAGAACGCCTGCGGTGCGGCGTAGGCGACGAGATCGCGGGTCTCGACGAAGACATGCGGCTCGCCCACCTCCAGCGCAGCGGGCAGCGGGATGGCGAGCCGCAGCACATCGCCCTCGATAGCGACGCGCGCCGGGCTGTCGAGCGGCGCGGCCAGCGCGCTCTGGTACCGCGCGAAACGCGGATCGGCAGCGCCCTCGCCCACCGCGACGACAGCGCGCAGCTGCGCCTCTTGCGGCACGCAGATGGCATCGGTGCAGGCGAGGTAGTTCGCGGTGCCGCGCAGCGCGAACGGACCGTCCAGCGCCGCCCCCTCGGCCACCCGCAACGGCGCGACCACCGCATATTCGCCCTCGAATATGTGGTTCATCAAGTCGCCGATCAGCAGGCGCTCCGGCGCGGGATAGCGAAATTCGCCGATCGTCACCCCATCGGGCAGATCCCACGCGACCTCCATCCCCAGCCCCGCATCGCCCGGATTGGACCAGTAGCCGTGCCATTCGTCCGAAACCGGCGTGAAGCGGATCGCGATGCGCGTCTCGCCGCCCGGCTGGACTGGCCCTTCGACCACCAGCCGCGCATCGATATTGGTCTGTTGCGCGCTCGCCGCGCCCGGCAGCAACGCACCCGCCAGCACCGCCAAAAGCAGCGCCATGAGCCAACGGGCTTCGGTGAGGGTTGCGCGGGTCATCGCCAGCGGCCTAGTGCTGTCGCGAAGCCGAAACAAGCGAGCGAACGCCCCCGATGCCGACCAAGCCCAAACCCTCCGACACGCGCGATCTCCTCATCCTCGGCGGCGGGCTCGTCGGCATGACGCTGGCGCTGGCGGCGGCGAAGAAGGGCATCACCAGCCATGTGGTCGACCGCGCCGATCCGGCAAGCCTGACGGCGGAAGGCTTCGACGGGCGCGCCTCGGCCATCTCCACCGCCAGCTGGAACCTGTTCGCCAATATCGGCCTCGCCGACTCGCTCGAAGAGCATGGCTGCCCGATCGAGAAAATCGCGGTGTCCGACCAGCTGAAGCCAGGGCGGATCGACTTCGCGCCCGAGGAAGGCGAAGGCTCGCTCGGCCGCATGTTCGCCAACCGGCAACTGCGCCTCTCGCTGTTCGAGGCGGCCAAGAACGAACCCCTGATCGCCTGGCATGCGCCTGCGGACGTGACCCGGCGCGAACGTGGCAACCACGGCGTGTCAGCCACTCTGGCCGATGGCACCGTGCTCGAAGCGCGGCTGATGGTCGCCGCCGAGGGTCGCCGCTCGCCGACGCGCGAGGAAGCCGGGTTCACCATCGCCAACTGGCAGTACAACCACCGCGCGATCATCGCCGGGCTGATTCACTCCAAACCGCATCACAATGTCGCGTGGGAAATCTTCTATCCCGCAGGGCCCTTCGCGCTGCTGCCGATGCTCGACGACGCGCAGGGCCGCCACCGCAGCGCGCTGGTGTGGACCGTGGACGAGAAGGACGGCGACGGCGTGCTCGCGCTGGGCGACCGCGCCTTCATCGCGGAGGTCGAGAAGCGGATGGGCCGCATCTTCGGCGATCTCGAAGCGAACGGCCCGCGTTCTTCCTATCCGCTGGGCTTCCACCACACGGCGAAGATCATCGACCATCGCCTCGCGCTGGTCGGCGATGCGGCACACGGCATCCACCCCATCGCGGGCCAGGGCCTCAACCTCGGCCTGCGCGATGCGGGCGCGCTGGTGGAGGTGATCGCGGAGGGCAAGCGGCGGGGCCTCGATCCGGGCGATGCCGAGCTCCTCAAGCGCTACGAAAGCTGGCGCGGGCTCGATAGCTTCATGGTCTCGCTCGCGACCGACGGGCTGACCCGCCTGTTCGGCGTGCCCGGCCCCGGTGCCTCGGCGATCCGGCGGTTCGGCATGGCGGGCGTACAGCGGCTGGCGCCGCTGAAGCGCTGGTTCATGGACGAGGCGCGCGGCGTCAGCGGAGACGTCCCTGCGCTGATGCAGGGGTGAGTTTGTCTAGGGCCGTGATAGACGTCGAAACCACGGAGATAAGTAAGTGAGTGAGGCTCGCAGTTCTATCGTTGTTGATGCTCGCCGCTTGCGATGATCGCCCCCAGCAATGGGATGCCTACCTTTATAACGAGTCCGACGACGGCTCTATCACCGAATACACCATCAAAGGCTTCAAAACATTCGAGCATTGCCAAGAGGCAGCTCAAAGCGAATTGCTAAGGCACGGAAAAGGGCCAGTTCAAGATTACGAATGCGGGTATAAATGTGCTCCGTCCGAACGCTTCGGCGGATTGAATGTCTGCGAGGAAACAAGAAAATAGCTGCGTCAGCGGGCCTGCATAATCAGCCTTCAGGCGTCGGCGAGACCACCGGGCTGGGCTGGTCGATCCGCTCGCCCGAGCCATCGCGCAAGCGGCGCGGCTCGAGTACGGCCGCGGTCTCGATCAGGTCGAGCGCGCGCTGTGCGGCGGCATAGCGGCGCACGTCCGAAATCCAGTCTTCCGCCGCGTCGGAGCCCGGCATGTTCTGCACTTCCTCGATCGCGGCTTCGTAGCGTCCGGTCTCGAGGAACATCCGCGCCCGCTCCATCCGGCGCTTGGGTTGCGGCGAAGGGGCGGTCTGGCGGCGGATCACGAACAGGTTGGAAAGCTCGCGCCGCAGGCGTTGCAGACCGGGCTCCTGCGGAGACGCGCGCAGCGCCGGTTCGAGCCCTTCCAGCCGCGCGAGCAGCTGGTCGATCGTCACCGGATCGCGCGACATCTGGACCAGAGTGCGCACCGCATTGGGCAGCGCGTCGCCGAAGCGCAGCCGCAGCTGATCCGCCAGATAGCCGAGTTCTGCCCCGCGCTCGATCGAACGGCGCGTCGCGAAGGAGATCAGCAGGCCTTCGGCACGCGCCGCATTGCCCGCCGCCGCTTCGGCCTGCAGGTCGAGCCGGGCGAGCCGCTGCTCGGCAGCGGCGAGCCGCTGTTCGAGCCCGCCCTGTTGCTGCGCCACCCGTTCGACACTGGCATTGGACGCCGCTGCGCTGGGCGCGCCGGTCGGATGCGGCTGGGCCGCGCGCGGCATGGGAATCGCCGAAGCCTGGGCACCGCCCCTCTTCTGCGAGGTGGCGACCGGGGTTGCGCCAGCGCTCACCATGGGCTCGCTCGCATCGTCCGATTTGGCGGTCAGCGCGGCCACGGCATCGCTATAGGTCTGCGGACGCCAGACGAGGAACAGGGCCCCCGCCGCGACCAGCAGAACAACCAGCAGCGCTATGCCCAGCCACGCGCGCGACGACGGCGCGCGATCCTGCCGGGCTTCCTCAAAATCCATTACATATTCCGTCCCGTGTCACCCCGTGATCCCGCATCGGAGCTTAGCGGTGATTGGTTAATGGCACATATCCGCAGCCAGGGAAAGCAGAGCGGCGTCCTCAGGATTAGCCGCCACACGCACGCTTTTCCAGCCATCTGAGGCACTTCTTGCGATCCGGGGGGCCAGTGCTGCAAGCGCCAGCACGCGGCGGTCGATCCCCGCACGTTTACACTCGGCGGCGAAGTGGCTGGCGGCGGCGCCCGAATGGAGCAGCACGACCCCGCCAGCCGCGAGCCGCGCGACATCATCCTCGTCCAGCGGGCGGTGGACGATGGCGTAGGTCGTGGCGGTTGCGATGGTGACATGCGCGGGCGGATGGATCGGCAGATGCTCGGCCCCGGCGAGGCGGAGAAGCCTGAGCGGGCTTTCGTTCGGCAGTGTATCGACCAGCGCCTGCAAGCCACCGCTGCCGACCTTCGCGACCGCAAATCCGCGCGCGCGCGCCGCATCGGCGGTCGCCTCCCCCCCCGCGTAAACGGGCAGGCCAGACAGGGCGGCAAGGCCCTCGCCAGCAAACCGCAAGCCGTTGGCGCTGCCCAGCAGGACGCCGTCGAACGCGCCGTCCGGCACCGCCCAGTCGACCGGCTCGGCATGCGACAGGGGCATGGCCTCCATCGCGAGGCCGAGCGCGCGGCCGCGCTCCATCGTGGCCGAAAGCCCCGGCTCGGGCCGCAGGACGAACACGCGGCTCACCGCGATTCAGTCCGCGCCGGAGAACAGCGCGGCGATCCCCGGCGTCGCGCGGTCGAGCAGGTCGGCAGCGAAGGCGCGGATTGCATCGAGGTCGCCCCGCGGCACTTCGACCGCGCCGTCGACCCGCTCGGCACCGTCGGCGCTGAACAGCGTGGCGACCATCCGCAGCCCCCCGTTGGAAAGGCCCCTTTCGGAAAGGCCCCCGTTGGAAAGCCCCATGTCGGAAAGCGCCGTGTGGACGCCGATGGGGCTGTGGCAGGTGCCGCCCAGCCCTTCGAGCAAGGCGCGCTCGGCCATCACTTCGGCATTGCTTGGGGCGTGGTCGATGTGCGCGAGCAGATCGCGTGCGCGCGCATCGTCCG
>PAVA01000082.1 GCA_002712945.1 Citromicrobium sp. | reverse complement strand
GCCTTCGAAGGGCGTGCCCTCGACGAAGGGACGCAGGTCGTAGCTCGCGGCATAGGGACGATCCGAGGCAGGCATGCCCTGCCGATCGAGATAGTCGACGAACAGCGAGATATTGCTGCGCCCGTAATTGAAGGTCCGGCCGATCGCCAGGTTTGCATCGAGCTCGCGCAGGGAGGTTCCCTCGGAACCGCCATATTGCACCTCCGCGGTGACCCCGTCGAAATTGTCGCGCAGCACGGTGTTGACCACGCCGCCGACGGCATCGGTACCGTAAATCGCAGCCGCACCGTCGCGCAGCACTTCCAGCCGTCGCACGCCGCTGACCGGGATGGCATTGGCATTGACCGAGGTCACGGGGACAAGGTTTTCGGTCTGGTACCCCGGATGCAGCACCATGCGGCGCCCGTTCAGGAGAACCAGCGTATTGCCGGTTCCAAGAGAGCGCAGGTTGATCGATGCCACGTCGCCGCGCGCATCGTTGATGCCGCCGGTCGTACGCTGTTCGTTGAAGCCGACATCCCCTGCCTGCGGGATCGCCCGGAACAATTCGTCGCCCGAAGAGGCCGAAATATTGTCGATCGCGTCTGCGTCCAGCACGGTTACCGGAAGGGTATCGGTGATCCTGGAGCCCTTGATCTGGCTGCCGACGACGAAGATCACCGTCTCCGGATCGGCCTGTTCCTCCGCCTGCGCCTCTTGAGCCTCGGCCTCTTGGGCCTCCGCAGGCTCGGGCACCGCAATCGGCTCTGCCTGGGCGTAGGCCGCGGTCGTCAATCCGGCCGTCCCGGCCAAGAGAATTGCGCGGACGATGTTGCTGTGTCTCATTGGATTCCCCCCTTAGGAATTGCCCGTCGCGGGCCTGCCCAGCTGGCGTCACTTTTGTGACACCGTGCTCGCGACGATGGCAAGGAACCACGCAGGACAAACAATTCGCAGCGGTATAACCACTGGTTATAGATCGAAGGGGTGCCGATCCTTGAGATTCGCTTCCACCGAATTGAGGAAGCGCGAGAAAATGGCCGACTCGGAATTCTCGTGGAGCATGTAGGCGGTCACGGGAATGCGTATGGGCTTGCGGAAGCGAAACAGGGCAAGGTCGTCGCTGGTCATTTCACGGGCCGTGAACTCGTCGACCACGGTGAGCCCGACACCGCGTTTGGCGAGTGCCAGAGCGACGTAATAGGTGCGCGAGGTGACCACCTCGTTGGGCCTGATTCCCAGGCGATCCAGCTGGTCGATCAGGACATCGCCGGAGGGGCCGCTCTGGCGCAGACCGATGAAGTCGCGTCCGTCCAGGTCTTCGAGATCCACCAGACCGTCGGGGGGCGAAAACTGGTCGCGCCGTGCGGCGATGAAAAGCTCGATCTGGCCGATCTGGCGGATGTCGATCCGGGAGATCGCGACCGACCCGTAGCCGATCGCGATATCGTATTCGCGCTCGTAGAGGGCTGCCGCAATATTGCGCGAGTGGATCGTATCGACTTCGAAGCTGAGCGCCTCGTCATCCCGCCGAAGCGCGGCGATGGTCTCGGGAATGACGCCGAAGCCGAGCGAGGGAAGCACGCCCAGGCGGATGTGTCCGCCGCGCCGCGTTCCGATGTTCTTGGCTGCGCGGCGCAGTGCGCGCACTTGCCGGTAAACATGATCGACCTCGCCGAAAAGCTCGTGCGCCGCGTCGGTCGGCTCGAGCCGACCCTTGCGCCGCTGGAACAGCGGATAGCCCAGCTGGTCTTCTGCATGGCGCAGGACCTTGCTCACCGAAGGCTGCGACACGTTCAGTTCCTGCGCCGCGCCGGTCACGGAGCCGTTCTTGTAGACCGCGTAAAAGACTTCGATATGGCGTAGGCGCATTCCAGCCTAGTCCAAGGTTTTTGCAGTCGGGGCAAGACTTCCACGTGACTTGCCTTGCGAACCTTGGGGGAAGCACCGCGCCCATGACTGTGGATGCTTCGCCGGTACTGCCCTTCGAGGATTGGACATCGGTTTCGCGGCGCCATTACCCTTGAGGCCCAGGGGAGAGGCATGAGCGAATTCGACATCACATTCGAGCTGTTTACCTTGCTCCTCGGCCTCACCATGGCCGAAGTGCTGGCGGGCTATGCGCGCGCGTACAAACTGCGCAGCCGTATCCGTCACGACCGCCTCGCGCCGAGCGATACCGATGCAAACGGCAAGCCCCAGCAGGTCCGCATCGGGTGGCTGGTGCCGCTGTCCGCCGCGGTCGTCCTGTTTCACCAGGCGACCTTCTGGTTGTTCATGTACGAGGTGCAGGGCAATGTCCCGCTCCACCTGCTCAGCCTCGTCTGCGTGCTCGCCGTCATCGGCTGGTACTATCTGATCAGCGCTGCCCTGTGGCCCGACGAGCCCGAGGCGTGGCCCGATTTCGACGAGTATTACATGGCGCACCGGCGCTTCATCTGGCTCGGCGTCATCGCCATCGCGGTCCTCGTCGAGATCGGATACACGGTCTATTCGGAAGAGCGTGCGATCGACGCTCCGGCCTGGATCGTCGAGCTTGTCGACTGGGCCGACATGATCGGCACGCTGACCCTGCTGGCAATGCCTTTCGTCAAGTCGCGCCGCTGGGCGGTCGGACTGCTCGCGATCATCGTGGCCCACTTTGCGATCACGACCATCTTCGCACCGTGGACCTTCGTCTGAACACCTGCCCCGCCTGAAGGCGTCGGCCGCCGCGCCCGCAGACGCGGCGGCCGGACCTTAGAACGGGATGCGCAAGGCTCCGGCGAATTCCAGCGCCTCGCGATCTTCGCCCAGCAAGGCATCGCCGCGCAGCGTCAGCTCTCCGAAGCCGAGGTCGAAGGCAACGCCGCCGGTCAGCCGGGTGTAGTCTTCCGGCTGCGTGCCTTGCAGCGCGAAGGTCGCATCCGGAAGCGCCACGAAGCTCGCGGTTACCGGCGTGTCGATCTCGCCCTGGAAGACATAGCTGGCCGACGCGAAGGGCCGCACGGTCGGGCCCGTGTAGGCGAAGCGCAGGCCAAGCTCGGGGGAGAACACCGAGTCCTCCTGCTCGGCGATGGTCAGGGGCGTCGGTCCGCCCGTCTCGGTGAAGCCATCCACGTCGATGACCCGCCAGGTGAAGGCAGCGAAGGGACTGAAGGCGGCACCGCCGAAGGCCAGATCGTAACCGAGGTCGCCACTCACGCGCAGTTCGTTGCTCGCAAAGCTCGCACTGCTCGGCCCCCGGTCCACGTCCCAGTCGGTCCACGCGTAGGCGACCTGCGCCGAAGCCAGGACCGGGCCTAGGCGCTGCGCCAGATAGGCACCCAGCACCAGACTGTCGGCCTGCGCTCCGTAGCCGGTCGCCGTGGCATCGAGACCCTCATAGCCGAAGCCGAAACCGATCCGCCGTTCCCCCTCGCTCGTCAGCTCGAAGCCGCCGACGATCCCGAAATGGTCGCTCTCCAGCTGCGACGTGCCAAGGACGGGATCGGCCTCGAGCGTCTGCGATCCGAAGCTCGGCATGCCCCAGGCCGTGACCCGTGTCCCCTCGCCGCTTTCCGCGCCGAGACTCGACCAGGGTGCACCGGACCGATCGATCGCATAGCTCTGCCGGACCGAAGCGCCGCGTGCGCCGCCACCGGCACGCCGCTGCGCGACGGGCGAGGCACCCGCGCCGGCGCCCAAGCCACCCCAGCCGAGCGGATTGAACGCGTCGAGCGCGGACAGGTTCAGGATCGACCCATAGGCAGCGGCCGAACCGACCGCTCCGAATTGCGTGGCAATGTCGGTGCTGCCGAAATCGAGCGCAATCACGCTGTCGCGCAGCGCGGCCAGCCTGCCGCCTTCCGCGATAGCGGGCGCGGACTCGAGCGACTGGAGCGCCCCCTGGAATGCTTCTGCCACCGCGCGCTCGTTCGCGTTGGTCGCGGCACTGGCATAGGGCGTGCGGATCACTTCGATACCGACCAGCGTTGCCTCGCCCTCGAGCGAGGTTGTCAGCCGGTAGTCGAGGAAGGGTGACTCATGGGCCGGGTCCACCTCCAGGCCTTCGTCGGAGTAGATTCCGCCGACCGAGAGGAAATCGACCCGCTCTCCGCCGAAATAGATGCCGGGCTGGTTGAGCAGCGCGATCTGGCCGGCAAGGCTTGCATCTCCGCTCACATCGAGCCGCGCGGCAGTGCTTGCCGGAGCGGTGGCGATCGTGGCGTTGATCGGCACGTAGAGCCGTCCATCGGCCCCTTGCCGATAGTCGCCGGTCACACTGAAAGCGATCCCGTCGATAGTGGCGGCACCCCCCGCATGGCCGACCGTCCGGCCGAGCCACAGGCCGCCATCGTTCGACACATCCCCGCGTAGCCTGAAAGCGCCGCTGCCGGCCACGCCCAGCTGGACATCGCCCGACCGGATATCGAATCTTCCGATGTCGAACGCGTAGTCACCTTCTGCCGAAGACGCGGCGACAATCGTGAAGGTGCCCGTGCCGGCCCGCTCGATCCGTTCGACCCCGCTCACCCGTGCGCCCGAGGCGAGCGTGTCGGGATCGTCGAGCAGGCTCGGATCGAAAGCGACGTAAGGCGCGAAGTCGGGGGCGAACAGATAGTCGCCTTCGGCAGGCGTCAAATCGTTCCCCACGCCGAAGAAGCCGCTGCCCGTCAGCGTGACGATGGTCGAGGTCAGGCGCTCGGGCCCGCCCTCGCCCGCGCTGTCGCCCGTCTCGCCTGCGATGGTGCCCAGCGTGATCGAATTGTCGCCCAGGACGATATTCGCGTCGATCTGCGAGGTTCGCGTCCCTTCGGGCAGGAAGCCCGCCAGACCGATCGTCTCCAGTTCGCCGATGCGGACGTTTCCGACAAGCAGGCCGTCCTGCGCGAAGGAATAGGTCTGCTGCAAAAGATCCGGGCCGAGCTCGGTCGTGAGCAGCGCGCGGATTTCATCCATGCCGGGCGGTGTATCGTCGGCCGCCTCGGACAATGCGTCCAGCGCTTCCTGATCGATACTGATGGTCACCTCGTTGGCGGCAGCGGCGCCGAGATTGAGCTCGCCGCGCAAGATGCCCCGGTTCACAACCGTGCCCGTCCCCGCCTGCACCGCGACGCTGCCATTGATCAGACCGGCATTGTCGAGCCGGGCCGCGCTCGCAAGCGCGGTGCGGGTGAACGAGAGTTCGGACACCGCCTCTTCGCCGGTATTGTCGCTGAACAGCCGTCCCGAACCCTGCGACCCGATGGCCCGCAGGGTGATGTCCCCGAAGATCGCCCCGCCGTTCTCGATGGTCGCGGTCTCGCGCGCGCTCTCGCCCTCGGCACCCACTCCGGTGACATTGATGGTGACCGCCGCCTGATCGCTCCCGACAAGGCCGTTGTTGAAGAAGCGCGCAATATTGGTGCGCCGCACCTGGGTGAAGGTGGTGGTGTTGGTGGCCACCTCGTTATCGGCGGTATAGGTCTCTTCGATCGTCACGACGCTTTCGGTGAAGGTCGAGAAATTGCCGCTCGGCGAGATGCTGGTGCTGCTCGACTGTTCGAGCGTGTCGGTCACGCTGTTGCGCGTCGTGACGACCTCGACGCCTTCTTCTTCGTTGCCCGACACGGTTTCGTTCTCGGTCGTTCGGGTGTCGCCATCGCCCGAGCCGCTGCCTTCTCCGGTTCCACCACCTTCGTCTGGCCCGTCCTCGTCCCCGGTATCTTCGGGCTCGGGCAGGGTTTCGCCGACGGCGATGAGGCCGCCGCCGGGGAGCACCCCGGCGCCGGCTTCTACGGCAAGGATCGACGCTTCGGCACCGGCAAGACGGATATTGCCCTGCTGGATCGCCGCCTGGCCCTCGGCACCCTCTTGCTGCGCCGAAGGAGCGGTGATCGTCAGCGCGGCAGTGCCGCCGTAATTGCTGACCTGTTGGGTTTCGCTTCTGGATTGCCTCGCCTCTGCATCGAGGCTTTCCGGATCATTGCCGGTATAGGCGGTGGTGACGATCCGGTTGGCCGCCGTGGCGCCCGAGGCGATGGTGATGTCGCCATTGCTGGTGCCGCCCAGCGTGACCGAGACGTCGCCGAAGAAAGCCCGCGCCTGGAGCCCACCGATGCTGCCGTCGATCTCCGCCACCACATCTCCGGCGAGGGCCGAAGGGGTGTTCTCCTCGACCTCGACCACCGTGCGCGAAACCGCGCCGTCGCCGCCCCGGACGCGGGTGTCGCTCGTCCGCTCGAGCGTAGCGAACGCATCCTCCTGCTCTTCCGCGTTCGAGATACCCAGCACGCCCCCGATCGTGCTCTGCGCATCGACGGCCACGTAAGCGCCGACAGTCCCCTCGCCGTTGCCGAAGCCAAGGACGATGGCATCCCCGTCGATCGTCCCGCCCGTCAGGGTCAGATTGGCCGCGCCGCCCGCGAGGGCGTTCGTTTCCTCGGTGATCCCGGTCCGCGAAATCGGCTGAAGATCGCCAGCTTCGGTGTCCTGGGAGAGCTCGACGAGGGTGGCGGTTTCCTGCCCGTCGGTTCCGTTTCCGCCCGCAACCGCGACGCTGCCACCCACGCGGCCGCCCTCGATCTGCAGCGACGCGGTGCCGCGCGATGCGATCACTTCCACATTGCCATCCGCTTCGCCGTTGGAAAGAACCGCGCCGGTCAGAAACACAGACGAATCCGCTACCAGGTGGGTGACAGTCGTCACCTCCTCGGTCTCGCTTCGGCGGGTCGCAGGCAGGCCGCCCCCCAGGCTCCGTTCGAGGGTGCCGGATCGCGCGATGGTCGACGCAATGGCTTCGGCCCGGCCCTCGAAACTGCCGTAGATCGTGCCCCCGATGGTCGCGCTGCTTCCCCCGGCGGCCACCTGGGTGACCGCGATGTCGCGTGCATTTTCGTCGCCCTCGGGTGCGCCGACAATGCCGTAATACCGGCCGGTCACCGATCCTCCGACCGGGGTGTTCTCGGTCAGGCGCGTCTCGGTGGCCACCGAGACGACGCGATCGTCCTCGCCGTCGACCGCGGTCCGGGTGGTCGTGACCGTGCGGATCGTCTCGTCGGTCTGGGCATTGGCCTGCGAGGTGAGGTCGATGTCGCCGAAGGCCCTCCCGTCGAGATCGAACGTGACCCCGAGCGCGCTGTTCGCGCCGATATTGCCAAGCACGGCGCCCCCGTCGCCGATCGCGGCTTCGATGCCCCCTCCCGCAACGGCGGTCTCGAAGGTGGTTGTCCGGGTTTCGACGGTTTGCGAACCGCCATCCACTTCCGCTTCACTGGTCGCCATGGCCATGCTGCTCGAATTCGGCAGGGCGAGGCTGGTGAGCTGGAGATTTCCGGCCACAATGCCCTGCGAATAGAATCCGATGCCGCCGAGCGCATCGACACTCGCATTGCCGTAAACGCTCCCGTCCGGCCCGATGGTGACATCCGCTCTCCCGCCGGTGGCCGTTTGCTCGACCTGCTCGAAGCTCGACCCGTCATCGGGGTCGATCCGGGTGAGCTCGTAGGTTTCGATACCCGATGCGATGACGGTCAGATCGCCCCCGGCCTCGGCCTCGCCGATCCGGCCGTCGATCAGCATGTTCACCGCGCCGCGATTGGTGACCGCGGTCAGTCCGCCCGCGATCGTTCCGCCCGGCGCGATGGTGGCGGTGATATCGCCGCCGACATTGGTGCTGCGCGCCTCGTTGCTGACGCCGATGAAGCTGAAGGTCTCGTCACCGCCCGGCGAGCGCGTGGTGCGGACCAGATTGACGTCTTCCTCGTAGAATTCCTGATTGGCAGAATTGAGGACCACGGCCCCGTCGATCTGGCCCGCATTCCTCAGCCGAACGCCATCCGACCCGCGCAGCTCGACATCGCCGGAGATCACGCCGGTGACGCCGTTTATCAGCCCGGCGGTCCCGCGCGTGAAGAAGGACTGGTTGGTAACGGTTTCGACCTGGTCGGTCTGCTCGGTGCCATCGTCGAGCACGGTCGTTTCCACCGTGACGAGCTGCTCGGTTTCGATGCTCTGGATGCCGGCCTGCATCTCCACGTCGCCAGAGATAGTCCCGCTGTTGATCAGCGCGACATCGTCTCCGGCAAGCACCGCGACATCGCCCCCGATGTTCGCGCCTTCCAGCGTGCGGACCGTCGCGACGCCGAGGGCAGTCGACATGGCCAATACGCCTTCGTCCTCCGCGTCACCGGAAAGGATCAGATCGCCTGCGATGACCGCGCTCAGATCGCCATAACGCGATTCGAGCGACACGGAGCCGACCTGCAGGCCGGTGAGGCCGAAACTCGCCGCCAGATCGACGATGACATCGACATCGCCGTACATGGCTCCGTAATTGGCGAAATCGAAGGACGATCCATCTTCGGGCGTGCCCTCGGCGGGCTGGAAGAAGATGTCGAGCCGGTCGGACTCGTCCCCGATCGTCCCGTTATTGGCGATGCTCAAATTGCCGGTGACCGGCGGCGTTTGCGGCTCGATCTCGGAGACGTCGGCCGTGACGAAGACATCCTCCCCGATCTCCAGCACGGCCGCAGGCCCGGAGATCTGCGCGAGCGCCTCGTTGACGTCGCTGGCGTCCGCATCGGCGTCGCAGACAACCGTATCACCGTCGATCTCGCAATCGGCTGCCATGGCCGGCGCCGCGCAGATGATCGCGGTTGCTGCCGCCGCGCCCGCAAGCAGGCGTGCCCGATAAGATGCGTTCATGGTCGTATTCTCCTGCGCGGAGCCCGAGAGTGGGCCCGCGTGTTTCATGTTGCGATTGCGCGCGCCGCGTCTGCGCGGCGGCTGCTCGTTCGGGATCGGGCGGCTAGCGCGCCCGGCAGGTGTTCGGGATGTCGATCAGGGTCCAGGAATCACCATCGCGCGCGATCAGTGTGGAGTCGGGATCGGGTTCGGCGTTGGTCCGGAACATGCAGCTGAACTCGCTCGGCTCGCCGGTCGCCTCGCACGCGGTGCTGGAGAGGTCCTTGGCCGTGCCGGGACAGGTCTCGAACATGGCGACCGCCAGCTCGTACCGGCCTGGCAGTTCGTCCCGATCGCGCGTGTATGTCCGCCGAACCGCCGGCCTCCTCCGTCTCGGGCACACCTCGTCCCGGTCGGCAAGGGTCCAACGGCCGCGGCGCAGGTAGATATCGGTCTTCTGCTGGCCAGAGATGCCGGAGGCCGAATAGCGGCAGGTGAAGGTATCCTCCCGCGCGGCATTGACCGTCGGGCTGCACATGGCGGTCGAGATCACGGGCGCGGAGCGGCCGCATTCGCGGCGCGCGGCCTGCGCGAGCTGCGCCTTTTGCGGCCGCGCGGAGATCGCCAGCGGCGGCATGTCGCACATGTTGAAAGCGTTCTGCGGCCGCCAGCCGCCGCCATTATTGGTGATGGTCAGCATCTGCGTGCCGAAGCGATCCTCGATCTCGTAGCGGCAGCTATATCGGTCGCCGTCGAACCCCATCGGCGTGCACCGGACCTTGGCCAGGCGGCGCGATTTGGCCGGGCACTGGGTCGCAATCGCCTGCGCCACGGCATCGCGCTGCTGGGCAGGCGTCAGCCGATCGTCCTGCGCGGCCTGTGCGTTGTCCTGAAAGAGAAGCGCCCCCCCAACGATGAGCATCGCCGATACGATACCCGCTGTCAGCCTGATCTTCATCGATGCTCCCCCCCAGCAAAGAGACGGGTCCGGGCAGACCAATGACCTGCCCGACCCAATCGGTGGCGACGTCCGGTCTCTGTCCCGCGCGCCCAGGCTTCACTCAGCCGGAATGCCCCTTGTTCTCAAGCAGGCGAGACCAGTTTGAGACAGGTGGGAAAATGATCGGGATGCGGGGGAAAGAAGGTGACGACGCAGCCCCGCCCCCCCCGCACTCCGACGTCGCAGCCCGAGGCTCGGTCAGGGCGAGCCGACAGCTCGCGAGACGTCAGGCGAGGGTCTTGAGCCAGTAGGAGAGCTCGGCCTCTTCCGCGAGGCCCGGCGACCTGAGCCTGACGGAATCCTTCCCGCCCGCATTCTGCCGGACCTCACGCGCAGACAGACCGAAATGGGAACGGAAGGCCTTGCTGAAACTGCTCAGCGACTTGAAACCGCAACCAAAGGCGATTTCGGCAATGCTGACAGCACACGCCTGCGGCGCGACCAGCAGCCTCATCGCAGCTTCCAGCCTGCGGATCCGGATGAACTCCGCCACTCCGCCGACCGGCTCGAACAGACGATACAGGGTCGCCCGGGACATTCCCAGATCCGCGCAAATGGAATTCGGGCTGAGCGTCTCGTCGTGCAGGTTTGCGTCGATATGGGCGACGATGGCCCGGAATCTCGAAACCAGCGGTTTCGACCCGGTGGTGCCGAAGCCTGCATGACGCTGGGCAGCGACAGCAATGAGCGCCACGGTCGCGCGGGCCGCCGCTTCGGCTTCATCCTGCGCCATCTGCGCCATCTCGCCATGAAGCGACCGCATGTGCCGCGCGAGCATGCGGGTCAGTGGTTCCTCTCCGGCCAGAACGATCCCCGACAGGGCATCGACATCCTCGACGAAGGTTTCGAGCAGGGGCCGCGGCACGATAAGGGTGACATTGCGGAAATCGCTCGCCCGGGTATCGAGCGTTCGCGTCAGATCGAAGATGCAGATGTCGCCGGCGCGCACGCGAATGTCGGCCCCACCAGCGGACCCCGCAAAACCGCCACTCTCGTACAGTTGGATGAGAAAGTGATCCAGGCCGCCATTGGCAATCGAGCGGGGGCTCCGTTCGAAAACCTGCGGCGGCGAGACGAATTGTCCGAGCACCAGGGGCCCGGGGTGAAACACGTTCATCTCGATCGGGAACCGGCCGATACCATCGCGGCTGTCGGGCTTGGCATCGAAGACATCCGCGACCGATTCCAGCCAGGTCTCGTAGGCGGCCCTGCATCCCAGATCGGCACTGCTGATGCAGATATTCGGCACGAGCGGGCCGGCAGCCCTGCTCGTCGCGACCTCACGGTCCGCCATTCGTCCCTCCGCCCAATGCGTCTCCCACCGCGGATGGTCGTAATCCAATTAGGGAAAATGGCAAATATCGGCCGCCAGGACGGCTATTTCACAAGAGGCCGAGCCCCCGGGCATTCCTGCTCGCAACCACATCCCAAGACGGCAAAGCAACGCTGCGGCCCGAAAGCCACGTTCGCGATCGGGCCTCCCGCATTTTCCGCAGGCTTTCGCCGGTAAGCCGTTAACTTCGCTAGAATACCCTTAGCGGTAAAACCTGTTCGCCGGTCGCCCCAGTGGCCGGTCGCAACGCACGGAACGACAAGAGAAACAGTCGGCAACAGTGGCAAAGCTTTCACTTCCCACGCCCTCGTACGGGTCCTGGCTCCGTGATGTCCTGATCCTCGCCTTGGGGTATTTCGCCGCGGGCTATATCGGGCTCAGCCTCGCAGTCCCGCCCGGGTACGCAACGATCATATGGCCAGCCTCGGGCGTGGCGCTGTGCGGGCTGCTGCTGCGCGGCAAGACGATATGGCCCGGTATCTGGCTCGGTTCCTTCGCGATCAATCTGTTCAACACGCTCGACGGCTTCTCCTCGGTGGAGAGCGCGCTGCCGACCGTCGGCGTCGCCGCGGCGATCGGATGCGGCGCGGCGATCCAGGCTCTGGTAGGTCGCCATGTGATCATTCGGTCTTGGCCGGAACTGCATCTGTCTGCGTCCGCCCAGGTGCTCCGGTTCGTGGCCACCGCCGTAGTCCTGCCGTGCCTTGTCGCGCCCACGATCGGCGTCGCCGCGTTGCTGGTGGCGGGGCTGGTCGGGCCCGGGGCGCTCGCGACGAACTGGCTCACATGGGCAGGTGGCGACATGCTGGGCGTGGTCTTCCTTCTGCCCATTCTCCTTTTCTCCAGCCATTCTCCGGTAGCCGTGCGTTGGTTCGGGCGCGCATTGCCCGCCGTGAGCTCGGCCGTTGCCATGTGTCTGGCGACATCGCTGCTGCTGACCTTCTACGCCTGGCAATATGTCTCGGAACGCGAGTACGAGGCTTCGCAGGCAGCGTTTGCCGCATTGGCGACCGACACCGAGCAGTCGCTCGCGGACCGGATCGCGATCTACGAACGGGCGCTC
>PAVA01000081.1 GCA_002712945.1 Citromicrobium sp. | reverse complement strand
CGAATACTGGCCCACCTTCATGGACTGCGTCGCACGCAACCTGAAGCCCGGTGGGCGCGCGGCCATCCAGTTCATCTCGATAAAGGATGCGCTGTTCGATGCCTATGCGGCGAGCGCGGACTTCATCCAGGCCTATATCTTCCCCGGCGGGCTGCTGATCCGCACGTCCGAGTTCCGGCGCCTTGCGGAGGAACGCGGGCTTGCCTGGCGCGACGAGCACAGCTTCGGAATCGATTATGCCGAAACGCTGCGGATCTGGCGCGAGAACTTCCAGCGCGCGGCCAGCGAAGGCCTGCTTCCGTCGGGTTTCGACGACCGCTTCAAGGCGCTGTGGCGCTATTACCTGATGTATTGCGAAGGCGGCTTCAGGGGCGGCGGGATCGACGTTCACCAGGTGACGCTTGTCAAGGAAGCAGGGGCCAAGGAGAGATAGACATGAAGATGCGCTTACCATTCGTCGGCGCGATTGCGCTGGCGCTGGCCGCCTGCGCGACCGCGCCCGCTGCCGACACCCCGCAGGGCGTTACCGCCAGCGTACCGGCCGATCCGCTTCCGGTGGTCGGCGCGGAAGTGCTGTTCTGGGACGATGCGACCCGGTCCGCGCGGTTCCGTTCGATGGAAACCTACTTCCCCGGCCAGGAGGTCGCCCCGCCGCAGGATACGCGGCCCCTCCCGGAGGGCGAGCCGCTTCCCGAAGCGGCGCAGGCGGCGATCCGCAGCTACATGGCCTCGCAGGGCACCGCGGGCGTGATCGTGCTGCAGGACGGTCGCAAACGGTTCGAGGATTATGCCCTCGGCTTCGGGCCCGACCAGCGCTGGACCAGCTTTTCGGTCGCCAAGAGCTTTACCTCCACGCTACTCGGCGCGGCGCTGAAGGATGGCCACATCGACAGCCTGAGCGATCCGGTCTCCAAATATATCCCCGGCCTCAAGGGCAGCGCCTACGACGCGGTTACGGTCGAGCAGCTCGCCACGATGACCTCGGGCGTGAAGTGGAACGAGGATTATACCGACCCCGAGTCGGACGTGGCGAAGATGTTCAACGTCACGCCTGAAGCGGGGCAGGACCAGGTCGTCGAATATATGAAAACGCTCCCGCGCGAGGCACCGGCGGGCGAGAAGTGGGTCTACAAGACGGGCGAGACCAATCTGATCGGCGTGCTGGTAGAAAACGCGGGGGGTGAGACGCTGGCCGAATATGCCAAGCGCAAGATCGTCGATCCCGCCGGGTTCGCCGAGCCCCTCTTCTGGCAGACCGATCTTTCTGGCCGCAGCGTGGGCGGGTGCTGCCTGTCGGTCTCGCTGCCCGACTATGCCCGCTTCGGCCAGTTCGTGCTCGAAGGGGGCGGGGGCATGGTGCCCGATCGCTGGTTCGTGGAGGCCGGGGCACCGCAGGTCGATCTGGGTGACGGCTTCGGCTACGGCTACCAGTGGTGGACCTATCCCAACACCGGGCCGACCGCCTTCGATGGGCCGTTCGGCGCACAGGGGATCTTCGGCCAGTCGATCACGCTGCTTCCCCGGCATGACGTGGTGATCGCGATCGTCTCCAACTGGCCGGCAGCGACCGGGCGGGAGCTGTCGAGCGAGCGGTTGAAGCTCGTCGCGACGATCGAAGCGGCCATCGCCGCCAACTAGCTGCGCTAAAAGAGCGCCGTCAGAGAAGGCAGGACCGGGTAACCCCGCCGCCCAGCGGGGTCTGCCAGCGGCCGAGAATATCGTCGAGCACGGCCGGGTCGATCATCGAATCGAATGCCGCACCCGCGATCGAGCGGTCCCACCACACGATCCTGCACGAAAGCGCTTGCAGGCCGGGCAGGGTAAGCCAGGCGGCCTGATCGGGATCCAGCCGCCGCATGGCGGAGGCGCTGAAACCGGCAATCGAGATATCGTGAACGACCGTCTTGAACCGGCGCGTACCGCTGACCCGCAATTCGGCGGGAATGGCGATCTTGGTGCGCGGCGCGCAGCGGTCTTCCTGCGCGGCCCGCGCGTAATCGTCCTGTAAAATCTGCATTTATTTTCCCGTCCGACATTTTTGTCTGGACCGAATTTCGGGGCTGGCGGCTTACTCCCGGGTAAGCAGGGCTGGCTAACAGCGCTTAACCAACACGCTCACGGTGGCCGGTCTCGAAATCTGCTTCGAGCAGTTCGGCGATGCGAGTGGCAACCTCTTCCGGCGGCTTGACCGTCTGCGGGTCTTCGCCCGGGTAGGCCTTCGCGCGCATCGCGGTGCGCGTAGCGCCGGGATCGATAAGCGCGACCCGGATCGCGCCGGTATTGGCGACCTCCTGCGCGTAGCATTGCAGCAGGTTGTCGAATGCCGCCTTGGTCGATCCGTAGGCTGCCCAATAGGCGCGGGGAGCCTCGCCGACGCTGCTCGTCAGCCCGATCACGCGGGCGGCATCGGCGCGCTTCAGCAGCGGGTGAAGCCCTGCGAGCAGCGCCTGGGTCGCGAGGATGTTGGTGGTGATCGCGGTGTTGAACTGCTTCGGGTCGATCTGCGTCACTGGCGTCAGGCTGGGGAGGTAGGCGGCGCAGATCACCAGCATGTCCAGCGCATCCCAGCGCCCGGCGATGGCCTGCGCCAAGCGGGCGACGCCGTCGCTCTCGCCCAAGTCCACCGGCGCGATGGTCGCGGTGCCCCCGGCCTGGTGAATCTCGTCCTCGACCCGTTCGAGCGCGCCATCGTCGCGCGCGGTCAGGATGACATGCGCGCCCTTGGCGGCGAGCGCTCTGGCAGTCGCTGCGCCGATTCCGCGCGATGCACCCGTGACGAGCGCAACGCGCCCTTCGAAAGGCTTGCTGTCTGCCATTTTACGCGACCTTGTTGACGGGAAAGGATAGCTGCGCCGCGCCCTGTTCGCGCCGCGAGACGTCGGTCAGGCGGGTGGGGTAGTCGCCGGTAAAGCAGGCATCGCAGAACTGCGGGCAGGAATTATTGCGCCCCTCGCGCCCGACCGCGCGGTAGAGCCCGTCGATCGAGATGAAGGCGAGGCTGTCCGCCTTGATGAACTCGCGCATCGGCTCCAGTTCCATGCGTGCGGCGAGCAGCTTGCTGCGTTCGGGCGTGTCGACCCCGTAATAGCAGCTATGCGCGGTCGGCGGGCTGGCGACGCGGAAGTGGACCTCGGCCGCGCCCGCATCGCGCATCATCTCTACGATCTGGAGACTGGTGGTGCCCCGCACGATCGAATCGTCGATCAGCACGATCCGCTTGCCTTCCACCAGGCTGCGATTGGCGTTGTGCTTGCGCCGCACGCCCGCATGGCGCGCACCGTCGGACGGCTGGATGAAGGTTCGCCCGACATAGTGGCTGCGGATGATGCCGAGCTCGAACGGGAGGCCCGATTGCTGGGCGTAGCCGATTGCCGCGGGCACGCCGCTGTCGGGCACGGGGACCACCAGATCGGCATCGCACGGCGCATCCTTGGCGAGTTCGACGCCGATGGCCTTGCGCGCCTCGTAAACCGAGCGCCCGGCGAAGAACGAATCGGGGCGGCTGAAATAGACATGCTCGAAGATGCAGGGCCGCGCCGGATTGTCGCCGAACGGGCGGTGCGAACGGATGCTGCCGTCGAAATCGACCTCGATCAGCTCGCCGGGCTCCACCTCGCGCTCGAAGGTTGCGCCTACGACGTCGAAAGCGACCGTTTCGCTGGCGAAGACCACCGCGTCGCCCATCCGGCCCATCTGCAGCGGACGAATGCCCAGCGGATCGCGGCAGGCGGCCATTCCGCGCGTGGTCATCACGATCAGCGCATAGGCACCCTCGACCAGCCGCAACGCATCGGTCAGCTTGTCGAGCATGGTGGGATAGCGGCTGGTGGCGACGAGGTGGATGATGACCTCTGTATCGCTGGTCGACTGGAAAATCGCGCCCTTTCCGACCAGTTCCTCGCGCAAGGTCGCCGCGTTCGACATGTTGCCGTTATGGGCGATGGCGAAGCCGCCACTGGCGAGGTCGGCGTACAGCGGCTGGACGTTGCGCAGGCCTGCCCCGCCGGTGGTCGAATAGCGGACATGGCCTGCCGCCATGAAGCCGGGCAGTTCGGCGATGCTTTCGGCGCTGGAGAAGTTTTCCGCGACATGGCCCAGGCCCCGTCGCGTGTAGAACTGCGCCCCGTCGAAACTGGTGATCCCGGCGGCTTCCTGCCCGCGATGCTGAAGCGCGTGGAGGCCCAGCGCGGTCGTGGTCGCCGCTTCGGTGCCCGCATTGATTGCGCCGAAGACGCCGCACTCCTCGTGCAGGCTGTCGCCGTTCGCGTCGTCGAAAGGATGGTGCAGGTCCATGGGGGTGCGCGCCCGTTTGCCTTGAGAGGTCGCCCGCCCCATTGGCGATGTGACAGGTGAATTACAAGGGTCGAGCGGGCCGGGGGCCTTAACTATCCCGGCGACTTTCCCTTTTCATTGCGCAGACAGGCGCAGCCCCCTAACGCGCTGGGCGAAGCACGACGAAAGCGGACGGCCCCTTGTTTCTCAATCCTTTCGAATGGACCATCGCAAAGCGCTACCTCTGGCCGGGCAAGGGCGAGGGGTTCATCAAGCTGGTCGCGGGCATTTCCATCGGCGTGGTGATGCTCTCGGTCGCCATGCTGGTGATCGTCATGAGCGTGATGAACGGCTTTCGTGCCGAACTGCTCGACAAGATTGTCGGGCTCAATGGCCATGCGATAGTGCAGGCCTATGGCGGGCGGCTCGACAATTGGGAGCGCGTGCTGACCGAAATCCGCGAGACAGACGGCGTGGTCGATGCCTCGCCACTGATCGAGCAGCCGCTGCTGGTCACCTTCGATGGCCGGGTGGAAGCGGTGCTGGTGCGCGGCAATACGCCCGAAGACATCGCCGAGCTGGCCGACAAGGTGGTCATGGGCGACATGGCCCGGATCAGGCCCGGGGCCGAGCAGGTCGCCATCGGAGCGCGGCTGGCCGAGAATATCGGCGTGCGGGTCGGCGACGTCATCACGATCATCAATCCGGCTGGCCGTTCGACCCCGTTCGGCACGGTTCCGCGACAGGTCGGCTACGAGGTCGGTGCGATCTTCGAGGTCGGGCTGTACGACTACGACGGGGCCTTCATCGTCATGCCGATCCCGCAGGCGCAGACCCTCCTGCTGACCGGCGACACGATCGGGATGATCGAGGTGACCACAGAGGATGCCGACCGGGTGCAGGAGATCATGGCGCCGATCGAGCGAAAGCTCGGCGGGACGGCCATCGTGCGCAACTGGCAGCAGATCAACTCCTCGATCTTCGAGGCCTTGCAGGTGGAGCGGGCGGCGATGTTCTTCGCGCTCAGCTTCATGGTGGTGGTCGCCGCATTCAACATTCTCTCCAGCCTCGTGATGCTGGTGCGGGCCAAGACGCGCGACATCGCGATCATGCGCACGATGGGAGCCGGGCGGCAGTCGATCCTCAAGATCTTCGTCACCACCGGCTTTACCGTGGGGGCGATCGGCACGCTTGCCGGGCTGGCGCTGGGCGGGCTGGTCCTGCTTTTCCGCCAGCCGATCCTGACCTTCATCAGCTGGGCGACCGGGCAGGACTTATGGAACCCGGAGGTTCGCTTCCTGACCGAAATGCCTGCCAGAACCGATCCGTGGGAAGTGATCGGCATCGTATCGCTGGCGCTGATCCTCAGCTTTCTGGCGACGCTCTATCCCGCCTTCCGGGCTGCCAACACCGATCCGGTCCAGGTGCTGCGTTATGAGTGAGGCCGCCGTCCCATCCGCCGTGCAACCCGTAGTGGAGCTTCGCCGCGTCACCCGCAGCTTCGAGCAGGGCGGGGTGCGGATCGACGTGCTGCGCGGCGTCGATCTGAAGGTGATGCCGGGAGAGATCGTCGCGCTGCTCGGCCCCTCGGGCTCGGGCAAGTCGACCATGCTGCAGGCGGTCGGCCTGCTGGAAGGTGGCTTCGGCGGGACGATCGTGATTGCGGGCCAGGCGGCGGAGAAGTCCGACAGCAAGCAGCGCACCGCGCTGCGCCGCGAACATCTGGGCTTTGTCTACCAGTTCCATCACCTGCTGCCCGATTTCAACGCGGTCGAGAACGTGGTCCTGCCCCAACTCGTAGGCGGAAAGCCGCGCGATGCGGCGGAGGCCCGCGCGAAGGAGCTGCTCACCGCGCTTGGCCTCGAACACCGGCTGGAGCACCGGCCCAGCCAGCTTTCGGGCGGCGAGCAGCAGCGCGTCGCCGTGGCCCGCGCGCTCGCCAACAGCCCCAAGCTGGTGCTGGCGGACGAGCCCACCGGCAATCTCGACGAGGCGACTTCGGAAAAGGTACTGGCGCAGTTCCTCGATCTGGTGCGCGGGCAGGGGAGTGCCGCGCTGGTCGCCACCCATAACGAGCGGCTGGCGGCGAAGATGGACCGGGTCGTGCGCCTGCATGAAGGCTTGCTCGACTGAGCCGGCCCCGCGCCGGACCCGCACGGGGCTTCCGGCGTTGCAAACAAACACAAAGGAGAGACGAGCATGAGCGATCATCCCACGACCTATGGCGGCGAACCGGCCGAAGGCGGCTTTGCGTGGGACGACCGGGCCGAGATCCATGCGAAGGACGACGGGCAAGGCCTGTTCGACGGAGCGAAAGGCCTGCACGAGGGCAGCTTCCTCGAAATGGTCCGGCTGATGATGGCGATGACGCCCGATGAACGGCGCGACCATGTGATCCAGAAGCTGGGCGACCGCATGTTCACCGTGAGCGAGATCGAAGCGATTGCCGCGCGGCCCGATTATCCCGGCTGAGATTTGCCTGCTGAAATTTGATCGCGGGGTCGCTTGCAGCAAGGGCGAGCTCCCCCGATCACGATCCCAGCTATCGCTGGGATGACGAATTGGAGGATAGGTCCAGCCTGCGGCTTGGCGAATCCTGCCGCTATCCGCATATTCTCTCGATGGCCTTCGCCCCCTTCGTTCCTCTTCGCGTCCTCTCCGCTTTCTCGATGCTCGAAGGGGCGATCGAGCCCAAGGCGATCGCCAAGCTGGCGACCGAGCGCGGGTTTCCCGCCATTGCGATGTGCGACCGCAATGGCCTCTACGGCAGCGTGCCCTTCGCCAATGCCTGTATCGAGAACGGCGTCCAGCCGATCGTGGGTGCGCTTCTGGGCGTGGCGAGGCCCGACAGTGAGGAAATCGACCATCTGCCGCTGTTCGTGCAGGACGAGGCGGGTTGGTTGAACCTGTGCAAGCTGGTCAGCGCGGCGCATCTCGACCGCCCGCTGGAACTGGTGCCGCACGTCACGCTCGATGCGCTGGAGGGCCAGACCGACGGCCTGATCGCGCTCACCGGCGCGAGCGAGGGCGCGGTGACGCGCCTGCTGGCCGGAGAACAGTCGGACCACGCGAAACGCTATCTCGACCGGCTGGAGGCACTCTTTCCCGACCGGCTCTATATCGAGATCGCCCGGCGGGGCGAGCCGACCGAAGCAGCGGCGGAAGACGCGCTGATCGATCTCGCTTACGCACGCGACCTGCCGCTGGTCGCGACCAATCCGGCCAACTTCGCCGATCCGCATTTCTTCGATGCGCATGATGCGATGCTGTGCATCGCGAACAGCCGCAAGCTGTGGGAGGAGGACCGCCCGCGCTCGACCAAGGCCGCCTACGTCAAGTCCGCAAGGATGATGGACGAGCTGTTCGCCGACCTGCCCGAAGCGCTCGCCAACACGCTGACAATCGCGCGCCGCTGCGCCTTCGCACCGCCCGAGCGCGCGCCGATCCTGCCCAGCCTTGCGGGCGATATCGAGGGCGAGGTCAAGATGCTCGCCGAGGATGCGCGCCGGGGCCTCGATGCGCGCCTGTCCGTCTACGAAGACCTCTCCGAAGAGGAGCGGCAGACCTATTACGACCGGCTCGACAAGGAAGTCGGGATCATCACCAACATGGGCTTCCCCGGCTATTTCCTGATCGTTGCCGACTTCATCAAGTGGGCCAAGTCCCAGGGGATTCCCGTGGGGCCGGGGCGCGGTTCGGGTGCGGGTTCGCTCGTCGCCTGGGCGCTGACGATCACCGATCTCGACCCCATCCGGCTGGGCTTGCTGTTCGAGCGTTTCCTCAACCCCGAACGCGTTTCGATGCCCGACTTCGATATCGACTTCTGCGAAACCCGGCGGGGCGAGGTGATCCGCTACGTTCAGGAGAAATACGGCAGCGACAAGGTCGCGCAGATCATCACCTTCGGCAAGATGAAGGCGCGCGCGGTGCTGCGCGATTGCGGGCGTATCCTCGACATGGGCTACAACCGGGTGGACCGGCTGTGCAAGATGGTGCCCAACCATCCGACCGACCCGTGGAACCTGCCGCGTGCGCTCAACGGCGCGGCGGAGTTCAAGGGCGAGTACGACAACGACAACGAGGTCCGCACGCTGGTCGACCTGGCGATGCAGCTCGAAGGGCTGCCGCGCAATTCCAGCACCCACGCGGCGGGCGTGGTGATCGGCGACCGTCCGCTGGCCGAACTGGTGCCGCTCTACCGCGATCCGCGATCGGACATGCCGGTGACGCAGTTCGACATGAAGGTGGTCGAAGGTGCGGGCCTGGTGAAGTTCGACTTCCTCGGCCTGAAAACGCTTTCGGTGCTCCAGAAGGCGGTCGACCTGCTGGAGAAGCGCGGGATCACCTGCGATCTCGGCGCGATCAGCTGGGACGATGCGGCGGTCTACGACCTGATGCAGCGCGGCGACACGGTCGGCGTGTTCCAGCTGGAATCGGAAGGCATGCGGCGCACGCTGACGGCGGTGAAGCCGACCAAGTTCGAGGACATCATCGCGCTCGTCTCGCTCTATCGGCCGGGTCCGATGGACAACATCCCGCTGTTCGGGAAACGCAAGGCGGGCATCGAGCCGATCGAGTACCCGCATCCCAAGCTCGAGGGCATCCTGAAGGAGACCTACGGGATCTTCGTCTATCAGGAACAGGTGATGCAGGCCGCGCAGATTCTCGCCGGATACTCGCTCGGCGATGCCGACCTGCTGCGCCGCGCGATGGGCAAGAAGGTCCAGGCGGAGATGGACAAGCAGCGCGGTCGCTTCGTCGAAGGCTGCAAGGAGGTTTCCGGCATCGAGGCGGATCGCGCGAACGAGCTGTTCGACTTGATCGACAAGTTCGCGGGCTACGGCTTCAACAAGTCACACGCCGCGGCCTACGCGCTGCTCGCCTACGAGACCGCGTGGCTCAAGGCGCATTACCCCGAGGAATTCTACGCCGCCGCCATGTGCTTCGACATGGACCAGTCGGAAAAGCTGGCGCTGTTCGTCGACGATGCGCGGCGCAACGAGATCGAGGTGGCGCCACCCGACATCAACCGCTCCGAAGCCGAGTTCACGGTCGAGCGCACCGATGAGGGATACGCGGTTCGCTATGGCCTCGCGGGCCTGCGCAACGTCGGCGAGAAGGCGATGGAAGCCGTGGTCGCCGAACGCGAGGCGCATGGCTGGTTCGAGACGCTCGACGATTTCTTCACCCGCCTGCCCAAGGGGGCGATGAACTCGCGCCAGCTCGAAGCGCTGATCGCGGCGGGCGCCTTCGACCGTCTCGAGCCCAATCGCGGCCAGCTGGCCGAGAACACCGAACTGCTGCTGGCGGTCGCCGATGCCGCGATCCGCGAGCGTGCCAGTGGGCAGGAAGGCCTGTTCGGCGGCGACGACAATGCCAACGACGCCATCCGCATGAAGGATGCGGAAGACTGGCCGCGTGCCGAGCGCATGGCGAAGGAGCGCGAGACTTTCGGGTTCTACTTCTCCGCCCACCCGATCGAGGGTTTCCGCGATGTCGCCAGCGCCAATGGCGCACGCAGCTACGCCTCGCTGATGGAAGGCGGCGGGCCGAGTGGCGAAGGGCGCAGCAAGGCGGTGCTTGCCGCGATGGTGGAAGGCGCGAAGCGCGGGCAGACGCGGCGCGGCAAGGATTTCGTCCGCGTGGATTTCTCCGATCCGTCGGGGCAGTTCAGCGCCGCCTGCTTCGAGGAAAGCCTCGTGCCGCAATTCACCAAGTGGGCCGAGGAGAGCACCTGCGTCCTCCTGACGGTCGAGCTGGATTCGCCGTCGCCCGACGAGCCGCCGCGGGTCACCGTGCGCGGTGCCCGGCCGCTCACTCAGGTCTCCGGCGGGCAACGCATGCTCCTGACGCTCGACGTGGCAAGCGAGACCGCGCTCGGCGAACTCGCGCTCGCGCTGCGGCCCGGCCCGCCGGGCTATGGCGAGGTGCAGGTGCGGCTCATGTTGTCCGAAGCCGATCAGCCGGTCCTGCGGCTGGGGCATGACTACATGGTCGACGGCAAGCTTGCCGACGCGCTCGAAGCGATCGACGGGATCGCCAATATCGCGCTGGTCCCCAAAACCGGGCCGCAACTCCACCGCGCTGCCTGATTTTGCCCCGAAAGCCTTGCGGGCGCGCGCCATCCCGCGCATTCTCCCAGACAAACGGACACATAAGGGAGAGACGATGCTCGGAGCGATGCAAGACTGGGATCTGCTGATCACCCATGTCATCGATCATGCGGCGCGCGAAACACCGAACCGCGAGATCGTGACGCACTGGGGCGATGGCAGCGAGACGCGGACCGACTGGGCGGGCATCAGGCGCGATGCGCTCAAGATGGCGCAGGCGCTGGAAGCGCTCGGCATCAAGAAGGGCGACCGGGTTGCGAGCCTGGCGATGAACCACTCGCGCCACCTGGTCAGCTGGTACGGCGTCGCCGGGATGGGCGGGGTGCTCCACACGATCAACCCGCGCCTGTTCGAGGATCAGCTCGAATACATCGCCAACCACGCGGAAGACCGCGTGCTGATCTACGACGCGGCGTTTCAGCCGATCGTCGACAAGATGCGCGATCGCTGGACCAGCATAGAGCACTACATCTGCTACGATCCGCCGGAAGGCAGCGAGGTCACCGGGTTCGAGGGCTGGATCGGCGCGCAGGACGGGGACTACACTTGGGCGAAGGTCGACGAGCGCGACCCCTGCATGCTCTGCTATACCAGCGGGACGACCGGGAACCCGAAGGGCGTGCTCTACGAACATCGCTCCACGGTCCTGCATGCGCTCGCCGCGATCCAGCCGCCCGCGTTCAACTTCAACGCATCCTCGGTGATGCTGCCTGTGGTGCCGATGTTCCACGCGGCGAGCTGGGGCCTGCCCTTCGCGGGCGCAATGGCAGGAATCCGCTTCGTGTTCTCGGCGGTCAACGACCCCGGCGTGCTCTACGATCTGATGGAGCGCGAGGGCGTAACCGACAGCGCGGGCGTGCCGACCGTGTGGCTCGCGACCTTCCAGTACTGCGATGCGAACGACAAGCCGCTGCCGAAGCTTCGCGCGGCGACCATCGGCGGATCGGCCGCGCCCAAGTTCATGATCCGGCGGCTGATGGAGGCGGGGATTCGCGTCCAGCACGCCTGGGGCATGACCGAGACATCGCCCATCGGCACGCTGGGCGGGCCGACTTGGGACTGGGACAAGCTCTCGCTGGACGAACGCGTCGACCAGGCGGCGATGCAGGGGCGCCCGATCTTCGGCGTGGAGCTGCGCACGGTCGATCTCGATGACCCGACCAAGGTCTTGCCGCGCGATGGCGAGACCTCAGGCGCGCTGCAGATTCGTGGGCCCTGGGTCATCCGCCGCTACTTCAAGGCGGCGGAAGACGCGCTGACTCCGGACGGCTGGTTCGACACGGGCGATGTCGCGATCCTGCATCCCGATGGCACGATGCAGATCACCGACCGGACCAAGGACGTCATCAAGTCGGGCGGCGAATGGATCAGCTCGGTCGAGCTGGAGAACGCCGCTGCGGGCCACCCGGCCATCGCCGAAGCCGCCGCCATCGGCATGTACCACCCCAAGTGGGATGAGCGCCCGGTGCTGTTCTGCGTCAAGAAGGAAGGGCAGGAGGCTACTGCCCAGGACGTGATCGAGTATCTGCGCGATCATGTCGCGAAATGGTGGCTGCCCGACGCGGTGGAGTTCGTGGACGACATCCCCCACACCGCCACCGGGAAGATCAGCAAGAAGGACTTGCGCGATCGCTTCTCCGACTACCAGCTGCCAGAGGCGCAGCTGGCCGAAGCATCGCCAGCCGAGCCAGCGATGGCGGATGCCGCTCCAACGCCGGCCACCGAAGCGCAGAACGGCGAGACGGCGCCCGATGACGCGAGGAAGCGCGGCATTTTCGGGCGCATGTTCGGCAAGGACTGACGCGTGAACCCGCGCGCCATCCTTGCGGTCATGATCGGGCTGGGCCTCGCGATGGGGCTGTTCCTCGTCATGACCCTGTTGCTGAGCACGCTGCGCGGCGCGGATTTCCTGTCGCCGACCGTGCTCTCGATTCTCGGGCTCGGCTGCCTGCTGGTGGTCGCCCGCCCGGCCTGGGCGATTGCCGGGCGCATTCTCTCACCCAAAGAGTGACGCACATGACCAATTTCATCGATCCGAGCCGCGAGAACTTCGAGGCTTTCAAGGCCCTGCCGCGCGACCGGCCGATCCACATGCTCAACCTGCTGCTTTACCGCGACGAAGCCGATTATCCGGCCGGACATGAGCATGCGGGCAAGGGCTGGAGCGGACGCCGCGCTTACGAGGAATACGGGCGCACCAGCGGCCCGATCTTCGCCCGCGTCGGCGGCGGCATCGTGTGGCGCGGCACCTTCGAGACCATGGTCACCGGCCCGCACGAGCGGCGCTGGCACGATGGCTTCGTCGCGGCCTACCCAAACGCCGGAGCCTTCTTCGAGATGATCAAGGACCCGGACTACCAGCGGGCCGTCGTCAACCGCACCGCAGCGCTGGTCGACAGCCGCCTT
>PAVA01000080.1 GCA_002712945.1 Citromicrobium sp. | reverse complement strand
GCCGCAATGGTGCGCGGCGCGGCGGGTGCGGCCTACCGGGGCCCAGCTCGCCCGGCAGATGTGCGTCCAGCCCTCCGCCCAGCTAGCGATGCGACAGTGGGCCAAGCACGGCTCCTGCCTGGCCGATACGCCCGACCGCTATTTCCGCATCACCCGCATCCTCCACCGCAGCCTCGACTGGCCCGATCTCGACCGATTGTCGCGCGAGGACGGGCTGACCGCCGGGCGCATCCGCGAGGCCTGGATCGAGGCGAACCGCAACTGGCGGCGCGAGATGATCGCGGTAAAGCTCAACGAGCGCGGCTGGCTGGAGGAAATCCGCCTGTGCTACGGGCGCGACTGGATGCCTGCTGCGTGCAGGCGCTCTGCGCGGGGAGCGGGGGACGATGCTCCGGCGAAGATCTGGCGGGGGCTGTGAGTCGATTCCTCACAAGACGTCGACATCGTGTCCGCATGAAATGCAGTGGTTTCTCAATGGCCAGTTGATAGGGAAGGTCGGCGTAATTGCGGAATAAAAGCGGTCCCCGCACTCCGGACAGCGAACCCATATGGTGGCGTAGAAGCCTATCCCCATCGCAATCGGTATCAGCGCCAACGCAAGTGCGATGGCCGTCAAAATCCAGACGCCAGACACCGCGACCTCTGGGAGAACCATGAGAAAAATCGGCACGAGGGTCACGATCATCGCTCCATAGGTCGCCCAACTCATCAATCGGCTTGTCCAGCGGATATGGTTTTCCGAATGCCTCACGCCGACCTTTTCCCCTCGAAAAACCCCCGCAGCAACCCCGCCGCTTCCTCCTCACCCATGCCCGAATAGACCTCGGGCCGGTGGTGGCACTGCGGGTGCTCGAACACGCGCGCGCCGTGGGCCACCGCGCCGCCCTTCGGATCGGGCGCAGCATAGTAGACCCGCGCGATTCGCGCGTGGGCGATCGCGCCCGCGCACATCGCGCAGGGCTCCAGCGTCACCCACAGGTCGCAGCCTTCGAGTCGCTCGTGCCCCAGCACCTCCGCTGCACGCCGCAACGCGAGAATCTCGGCATGGGCGGTCGGGTCGGCCATCCCGCGCGGCGCGTTATGTGCGCTCGCGATCACCGCGCCATCGCGCACCACCACCGCGCCCACGGGCACTTCGCCCGCATCGGCGGCCTTGCGCGCTTCTTCCAGCGCTGCCTGCATCGGATCGGGCAAGGGCCATCGCGTCATCGTGAAACTTGCGCTATAAGCGTCACAACGGCCCGGCAAGGACCACGTGGGTTGTTGACGATTCGCATATTGGCCGCTAAGCGCGGCGACTTTCCGGCACAGACCGATCACCTTTTTAAGAAGAGATAAGCCATGTCGCGCATCTGCGAACTGACCGGCAAGGGCCGCCAGGTCGGCCACAATGTCAGCCACGCGAACAACAAGACCAAGCGTGTCTTCCTGCCCAACCTGCAGAACGTCACGCTGCTGAGCGAGAAGCTGGACCGCAGCTTCAAGTTCCGCGTCTCGACGCAGGGCCTGCGTTCGGTCGAGCACAATGGCGGGCTCGACAACTGGCTGCTCAAGACCAAGGACGAGAAGCTTTCGAAGAACGCGCTGAAAGTGAAGCGCGAACTGAAGAAGGCGGCAGCCACCTCGGCAGCCTGAGCCTTACCGGCTTTCACAACCTGAAAAACGCGGGGCGCGTTCGCAGGTCGCTGCGAGCGCGCTCTTCGTTCGTCTGCCGTTATTCGTCTGCGGGCCGCTTTCGCCGCTGTCCTACAGGGTCCGCCTCCGCTAGCTTGGGTGCGGCTCTTTCACAGCGTCGATCCCAACCGAATCCCGCCATTCGGGCACCGAGATTTTCAGCCCCTGGACACTGTGTCAGGTGTGTCAGGGCGCGAGGTGGGTGAGGGCGTGTCGCCAGCCGAATCGGCATCGGCCCTCGCCCCGCATTCCCACCGAATCAGTCGGGCATCGGCCCGAGGAACAGCAGCGGGTCGAGCCGCGAATCGCGCCACTTGAGGCTCCAGTGCAGGTGCGGGCCCGTCGTGCGACCGGTCGCACCGATGGTCCCCAGGAACTGGCCCTGCCGCACCTTCTGGCCTTCGCGCACCACGATGGTGGCGGAATGGAGGAACGCGCTGTTCAGCCCCATCCCGTGATCGATCATCAGCAACTTGCCTTCCAGCGTGAAGGGATCGGTCGCCACCAGCGTCACCACGCCATCGGCGGGCGCGACATAGGGCACCCCGGCACCCGGCGCGATATCGAGCCCCGAGTGATAGGGGCCGGGCTTGCCCTGATAGACCCGCTGCGCGCCGAACCGGCCCGAAATGCGCCCCGTGACCGGCCAGACGAAATCCTGCCGCCAGCCTTGCGCCCCGGTCTCCTTCGCGCGCGCTGCGACGATCTGCGCCAGTTCGCCCTCGCGCAGCCGCTGAAACTCGGCGCTGCTGCGGCCCGCGCGATAGGGCGCATTGATGTGTTCGAGCTGCCAGTCGCGCGGCGCGATGGTCAGCGGGCTGGAGATCGTCCGGCCGTTGTCGAGCGTCGCGATCAGCTCGATACTCGGCCCCTGATCGCGGTCGAATGCAGCGAAGAAGCTGCCGTCCTCGGCAAAGGTGAGCGGCTGATCGCCCAGCCGGGCTTGCCGCGTATTGCTCGGAACCTTGCCACGGATCCAGCCGCCCTGTTCCAGCGCGCCATCATAGACGAAGGTGGTGCGGGCGGGCGCGGTGCTCGGAGACGGGCTCGGCGTTGGCGTGGCCGAGGGCGCAGGTGTGGGCGCAGCCTTGTCGGCGATCGGCTGGACCACCTCGCGCGGCCCCGCATCCACTGCGCTGCCGGTCGAGCAGCTGCCGGTGACGAGCAGGATCGCCAGCGATGCGGCGACGGCCTTCGGGAGCGGGAAGCTCACCCCTGCCCGGTCAGGCGACGGGTCGCGATCTCGCAGCTGGCATAGGCTTCCTGGTGTTCGACGCTCCAGTAGCGCAGGGCTTCGAGCGGAATCGGTTCGCCCGTCACCGCGCAGGGAACGAAGCGCCCGGTGCGGATCACGCGGAAGGCATTGGGGCCGAAGTGAAGCTTGGCAGGCTGATCGCTGGAAGTGGTAAGCATGCGCCCGATATAGCAAGGGCTTGGCCGCGAACCACCCTCAACCGAACAGATCGTCCTGCTTCGGGCTCGGCGGAGGTGGGGATCTGCGCGCGGGCTTGCGTGGTGCGGGCGGCGGAGGCGGGGCATCCCCGGTGGTCGCCGCGACCCGTCCGTCGGCGAATTCGAGGCTGAGGCTCCCCGCCTTGCGCGCGCCATCCGCGCTGCGGACCAGATCGCCATCGGGGCCGAAGACCAGCGCATAACCGCGCTTGAGCGGCGCTCTGGGGTCGAGCGAGCGGAGCATGGTGACACCCGCCCCCAGCCGCTCCCCCGCGCGCTCCAGCCGGGAGGTGAGCATGGCCGGGGCAAGCCGTGTGGTATCGAGGCGCTCGCGCGCCTGCCTCACCCGCCATTGGAGCGTCGAGGGCGCGAGCCGCGCGGCCACCTGATCGAGCGCGGCGCGCCCGATGCCCACCCGGTCGACCAGCGCGCGGCGGTGGCGCTCGGTCGCGTCGTCGAGCGCCTGCATCGCGGGCTGCAACAGCGCATCGCGCTTCGGCAAGCGCTGCTCGCAGGCCTCCAGCCGTTCTCGCCCGAGAGCCACGGGCCGCGAGGCGCAGCGCATCTGCCGCGCGCCGAGGTCCGAGAGCGCGGCCGCCAGCTCGGAGCGCACCGGCACCGCACGTTCGGCCGCGGCCGTGGGCGTCGGCGCGCGGTGATCGGCGGCGAAATCGGCGAGCGTCGTGTCGGTCTCGTGTCCGACCGCCGAAATCACCGGAATGTCGGACTCGGCGATCGCGCGGACCACGACCTCCTCGTTGAAGGCCCACAGATCCTCGATCGAGCCGCCCCCGCGCGCGACGATCAGCAGGTCGGGACGGGGCACCGCACCAGCGCGCTCGAGCGCGTTGAAACCGCGCACAGCCTCCGCCACCTGCGCCTTCGCGCCCTCGCCCTGCACCAGCACCGGCCACACGATCACGCGGCTGGGGAAACGGTCCGACAGGCGGTGGAGAATGTCGCGAATCACCGCGCCCGTGGGCGAGGTGACCACCCCGATCACCTGCGGCAGGAAGGGCAGCGGCTTCTTGCGCGTCTGCGCGAACAGCCCTTCCGCCTCCAGCCGCGCGCGGGTCTTCTCCAGCAGCGCGAGCAGCGCACCCTCGCCCGCCAACTCCATTCGCTCGATCACGATCTGGTACTTGCTGCGCCCGGCATAGGTGGTGATCTTGCCGCTCGCGATCACGTCCAGCCCGTCTTCGGGCAGGAAGGCGAGGCGCGGGGTGGCGGATTTCCACATCACCCCGTCGATCACCGATTTTTCATCCTTCAGGCTGCAATAGAGATGGCCCGAGGCGGCGCGCTTCACGCCGGAGAGTTCGCCGCGCAGCCGCACGAAGCCGAAGCGGTCTTCCACCACGCGCTTGAGGCTGCGCGAGAGATCGGTAACGCTCAGCGGCTCGGAATTGTCGCCCGGCCTGCTGTTCGCTAGCAGCGAGCGGTCGGCATCGTCGTTGCCAAGATCATCGGAATGGGAAGCGCTCATGAACATCCTTCTGGTCGGCTCGGGGGGCCGCGAACATGCCCTGGCATGGAAGCTCGCCCACTCCCCGTCCTGTTCCATGCTCTACGCGGCGCCGGGCAATCCGGGCATCGCCGAGGTCGCGGATAGTGTCGCGCTGGACGTGGCCGACCACAAGGCCGTCAGCGCCTTTTGTCACGAAAACAATATCGATCTGGTGGTGGTCGGGCCCGAGGCGCCGCTGGTCGCGGGGCTGGCGGACGACTTGCGGGCTGAGGGCATTGCGGTGTTCGGCCCGTCGAAAGCCGCCGCGCAGCTGGAAGGAAGCAAGGGCTTCACGAAAGACCTGTGCAAGCGCGCGGGCATTCCCACGGCGCGCTACGAGCGGGCGACCTCGCTCGAGGCCGCCTGGGGCGCGCTCAAGCATTTCGACGCGCCCTTCGTGCTGAAGGCAGACGGGCTTGCGGCCGGCAAGGGCGTGGTGATCGCCGAAACGCGCGAGGAGGCGCAGAACGCGCTGTCCGAGATGTTCGACGGCAAGTTCGGCTCGGCAGGCTCCGAAGTCGTGATCGAGGAATTCATGCGCGGCGAAGAGGCCAGCTTCTTCGCGCTGACCGATGGCGAAACGATCCTGCCCTTCGGCACTGCGCAGGATCACAAGCGGGTGGGCGAAGGCGATACCGGGCCCAATACGGGCGGCATGGGCGCTTACAGCCCCGCCCCGGTGCTGACCGGCGAGCTGATCGACCGCGCGATGCGCGAAATCGTGGAGCCCACGGTGCGTACGCTGGCCGCCGAGGGCATGCCCTATTCGGGCGTGCTCTATGCCGGGCTGATGCTGACCGAGGCCGGCCCCAAGCTGGTCGAATACAACATCCGCTTCGGCGATCCGGAGTGCCAGGTGCTGATGATGCGGTTCGAGGGCGATCTGGCCGCGCTGCTGCTCGCCTGCGCGAACGGCACGCTGGCCGATGCAGAGGCGGCGCGGTTCTCGGACGAGACCGCGCTGACCGTGGTAATGGCGGCCGAGGGTTATCCGGGCACGCCCAAGAAGGGCGGCGCGATCGACCTGGCGTGGGCGGAGGCGGACGACGCGAAGGTCTTCCATGCGGGCACCAAGTCCGATGGCGGAGCGCTGATCGCCAATGGTGGCCGAGTGCTCAACGTGACGGCGCTCGGGAGCAACGTCACCGAGGCGCAGGCCGCTGCTTACAAGGCGGTCGACGCGATTATCTTTCCCGACGGCTTCTGCCGCCGCGATATCGGCTGGCGTGAGGTGGAGCGGGAGGGAAATGACTAGCGGTTTCCCTTGAATTGCGATAGTTTATCCACATCATCTTAGAGACAATCTTGACATTGCGAATCATGCGATTCACCACGGATCGAGTCGACAATTTGTTGACTTCCAGCGTTCGCGTTGATAGCGGCCCGCCGCTTGAAAGGACAGTAACGTGCTGCGCAGAATAATTGATAAACTCTTTTTTGGAGGCTATGAAGCCGCTGACGCTACGTCAGCAGCTCGCGTAGTTGCGCGCTACACTCGTGGAAACACGTCGATTCAGTTTCGGCGTTACTTGACCGACAAGAAACTGGAGCGACTTCGAAACGATGGCGATCGAGCCGCAGGGCGCCTTGCCCGTCGAGCAGAAAGAGCAAGCCGCTGAGCTTTTCCCGTTTGCTGATATACTCCGTGATATCGGCAAGCAGTGGAACAAAGCAGAAAGCGCGATTAAACGCGCCGAGCAGATTTGTGACGAGGTCGCTCACCCAGCCGTTACGGAGCTGCGGTACGCTGGACGGCGTATGATCGACGCGCTGGACGCCGCACATCACGGCGGAAATATAGAAAAGATACAGGCGCTTTTCGAAGATGCTCGATTCTGTTGTTATCGTGCACAACACGACGCAATCGACGCTGCAATGTCAAAAATTGCGATTGATTTAGACAACATGACACGTAAGCTAGGATTCGACGCTGTCATCGCAGCTTATCCCGAGTTTCGCGAGTTCTATGCCGAGTTTGCTGTTGCTCGACGGAAAATCGCCGAGTCCCGCCGGAATCGCGGGAGTCGAAACGACGTCTACGAGGCGCTCACTGCAACTGACCTACCAAATTTGGCGGAACGGTACGAAAAGCTCATGGAATGTCGGCCTATAGCCAAGTGGAATGCCTTCAAGATTCGAGCTGGTGGCGTCTGGGGTTTCCTAATCGGTTCTGCGGCGATTATTGGTGCAGTCTTTGCTGGATTAACTTGGTTTGACGCGTGACATCGGAAGTGTAACTTTGTGTCGCAATTGGCTTCGTCAACGCCTCGACAAAGCCACAGATCGAGCCTCTACCCCAACCGCTTCGCCACCATTGCCTTAAGGTCGGCTTCGGGACGGGCACCCCAGTGCGAGATGACCTCGCCCGCAGCGACGGCACCGCGCACAAGGCATTCTTCCAGCGACGCATCGCGGCAATAGCCCGAGAGGAACCCGGCGGCGAAGAGGTCGCCCGCGCCGGTCAGGTCTTTCACCTGCGCCACCGGCTCGGGTTTCACGCTCGCGCGCTCATCCCCGCGCGTCGCGACTGCGCCGTCGCCGCCGCGCGTCATCACCACCAGCGGCACGTCTTTTGCGAGGCTCTCCAGCGCCGCATCGGGATCGGAGCCTTCGAGGATGCCCGCCTCTTCCTCGTTCACGAACAGGATGTCGATCAGCCCGTCATCGATCAGCTTGCGGAAATCCTTGCCGTGCATGTGGACGCAGAAATCGGCGCAGGTGGCGAAGGCGATCTTCACGCCCGCCTCGCGCGCAACCTCGATCGCCCGGCGCATTGCCGCACGCGGCTCCTCGGGATCCCACAGATAGCCTTCGAGGAACAGCACCCGGCTCTGGCGGATCAGATCGTCGTCGATCGCTTCGGCGGGCAGGAACTGCGATGCGCCGAGCGAGGTGTTCATGGTCCGCTCGCCATCGGGCGCGACCAGCACGAGGCAGCGCCCGGTCGGCGGCTCGCTGTCCTTGTCGCCATAGGGGCGCGCGGGCGTATCGAAGCTGACACCGACCGAGGTAAGGTCGTGGCGATAGATCTCGCCCAGCTGATCGTTCGCGACCTGGCCTATGAAGGCGGTCTTGAGCCCCAGCATGGTCGCGCCGGTCAGCGTGTTGGCCGCCGCCCCGCCGGAGATCTCCTGCGCCGGGCCCATCTTCTCGTACAGGTCGACCGAACGTTCCGCGTCGATCAGCCGCATCGTGCCCTTGGGCAGCTCCTCGGCTTCGAGGAAGGCATCGGTCACCGGGGCGATGACGTCGACGATGGCGTTGCCGATGGCGATGACGTCGAACTTTGTGTCGGACTTTGGTTCGGACATGGGCAAACGTGATCCTGTATTGCGGGAAGCTCGGGGTTGCGGCGGGGCCTAGCGGCCAAGCGAGCCTGGGCCAAGGCCAGTCATGCCCCGCAGGCGATTGACTTGCCGGGCCTGCCAACGGAAAAGCTTGCCCGCCATGACCTCGCTGCCCGCATCCTTCGCCCGCGCCTTCGCGCAACTGGCGGACCGTCGCGTCCTGTGGCTGCTGCTCAAATCGCTGCTGGTGACGATCCTGCTGTTCGTGGCGGTGGGTGTGGCGGTCTATTTCGGGCTGATGTGGCTGATCGACCGGGGGCTGGGCACGCTGATCGAAGACCTGCCACCCGATTTCGCCGAGGTGGTCAGCGCGATCGGAACGCTGGCCGCGGTGATCTTCGGCGGCTGGCTGCTGTTTCGCGTCACCGCGCTCGCGGCGATCCAGTTCTTCGCGGACGATGTGGTCGAAGTGGTCGAGGCGCAATATTATCCCGAGGCGCTGGAGAGCGCGCGCCGGATCGGTTTCGGCGAAAGCATGTGGATCAGCTTCAAGGGCGCGGTCCGGGTGATATTCTACAACCTGCTGATCCTCCCGCTGGCACTGGTCCTGCTGGTGACGGGTATCGGCACGGTCGCGCTGTTCGCCGTCGTCAACGCGTGGCTGCTGGGGCGCGAGCTGCGCGACATGGCATGGCTGCGCCACCGGCACGACCGCAAGGAGAAGCCGCCGCTCGGCATGGGCACGCGCTTTGCGCTGGGCGGCATTATCGCGCTGATGCTGGTCGTGCCCGGCCTCAACTTCCTCGCGCCGATCATCGGCGCGGCGGCTGCCACCCACCTCGTGCAGGGACGCATGCGCGATGCCTGATCTGAAGAAAACCGCTCTCGCTTTTGCGCTCGTTCCGCTGGTCGCCGCCTGTGCGACACCCGCGCCGAGCACCACCGGACAGCCGAGGCCGAGCACCGGAACGCCCCCGACGACGACCACGCGGCCGGGCACCGTGCCGCCGACCAACCCGCCACCCGCAACGCCCGGCGGTTTCGTCCCGCCGCGCGTGATGAGTGCCGCAGGCCTCGAATTCGTGATCGGCGCGCGCGCCAGCCAGCTCGAACAGACCTTCGGCCCGGCCCGGCTCGATGTCATCGAGGGCGATGCGCGCAAGCTGCAATTCGTGGGCGAGCAATGCGTGCTCGACGTCTATCTCTACCCGCTCAGCCCGGGGGCGGAGCCGACCGCAACCTATGTCGACGCCCGCCGCGCGAGCGATGCGCTGGATGTGGACCGGGTCGCCTGCGCCAAGGCGCTGCGACGCTAGGACCTAGTCTTCGCGAAAATCGAGCGGAGCTTCGGCGCCGCCCTGCATGGGCAGCGGCCCCTTCGGCGGAACGGCCGGAACGGCAAGGCCCGCTTCGGGGGGCTTGCGACGAAGCTGCTTGAGGATCCTTTACAGGTGCGCCTGCTCGGCCTTCAACCCGATGCGGTCGCGCTGGCCTGCAACGCTGCCGAGACGGCCGGCAATCTTCTCGAGTTCGAACTCGATCCGCTCGATCACGGCGAGCACCGCGCGGGTATTGCGCGAGCCTGGGCCAGACCGGTCGGGGAAATCGGGTATCGGCATTCCAGCCCCTATACCATGAAGCTTTCGCCGCAGCCACAGGCACCCTTGGCATTGGGGTTGTCGAACACGAAACCGGCGGAGAAATCGTCCTCCACCCAGTCCATCGTGCTGCCGACGAGGTAGAGCACGCTCGCCCCGTCGATGTAGAACACGCCGCCGGGGGTCTCAATCTTCTCGTCGAAGCCCTGCTCCTCGGTCACGTAGTCGACCGAGTAGGCGAGGCCCGAACATCCGCGCCGGGGCGTCGAGAGCTTCACACCGATGGCATCCTCGGGCGCCTTGGCCATCAGGTCCGCCACGCGCTGTTCCGCAGCGGGCGTCAGGGTGACGGCAGCGGGGCGTTCGCGTGTCTTCGTATCGGCCATTACAGCATCCCCAGTTCGAGGCGGGCTTCGTCGGTCATCTTGTCCGGGCCCCACGGCGGATCCCATACCAGATTGACCTCTGCATCGCGCACGCCGGGCACCGAGCCTGCGCGGATTTCGACCTCGGCGGGCATGCTCTCGGCCACCGGGCAGTGCGGCGTGGTGAGCGTCATGGTGACGACCACATCCTTGTCCTCGGACACTTCCACGCCGTAGATCAGGCCGAGATCGTAGATATTGACCGGGATTTCGGGGTCGTAGATTTCCTTGAGCGCGGCGACCACGGCTTCCTGCATGGCGCCGCCCGCGCCGGTTTCGCCCGCGCCTTCAGGCTTCTTCTTGAGGAACCCGTCGAGATAGTCGCGCTTGCGGGCCAGCTTCTCGCCCGCGGTTTCATCGGGATCGACCGCGTCTTCCACGCGCGCACGTCTTGGTTTTTCCGGGTGCGGCTTTTGCGCCACTACCTGCTCGGTCGGCGAAGGAGCCGCAATGTAGTCTTTCTCTTCGTCGCTCATGGTCATAACTCTTGGCCCAAATCTCTAGGCGAAAATCTTCAGCGTGCGCTCGATCCCGCGCATCAGCGCCGCAATGTCGCTCTCGTCGGAATAGACCCCGAAGCTGGCGCGGGCGGTGCCGGACACGCCGAGGTGGTCCATCAGCGGCTGGCAGCAATGGTGGCCGGCGCGGATCGCCACGTCTTCCTCGTCCAATATGGTGCCAAGATCGTGCGGGTGAACCCCCGGCAGCTCGAAGGAGACAATGCCGAGCGCATCGTCCGGTCCGAACACACGTGCGCCCTGGATGCGGGCAAGCTCGCTCCGCAGCCGGCCCACCAATGCGCGCTCGTGCGCCTCGATTTCCTCGCGACCGATCTGGTCGATAAAATCACACGCATCGGCAAAGGCGAGCGCTTCGGCGATCGCGGGCGTGCCCGCCTCGAACCGCTGCGGCGGCGGGGCGAAGGTGGTTTCCTCGAAGGTGACCTTGTCGATCATCGACCCGCCGCCCTGCCATGGGGGCATCGCTTCGAGCAGGTGCTTGCGGCCCCACAATGCGCCGATGCCGGTGGGCCCGTACATCTTGTGCGCGCTCATCGCGTAGAAATCGCAATCGATCTCGTCGACATAGACGGGCAGGCGCGGCGCCGCCTGGCACCCGTCGAGCAGCAGCTTCGCACCGACCGAATGCGCGAGCTTTGCCGCACGGGGCGCATCGAGCACCGAGCCGAGCACGTTGGAGACATGCGCGAAGGCGACCATCGTGTGCTCGGGCGTGAGCATCTTTTCAGCGGCATCGAGGTCAATTTGGCCATCCTCGGTCAGCGGGCAGACATCGACCTGCCAGCCCGCCAGCTGCCACGGCACGATGTTGGAATGGTGCTCCAGCTGGCTGAGCAACACGCGGCCCTTGTCCGGGTAGGAATAGGCGACGAGGTTGATGGCTTCCGTGGCGCCGCGCGTGAAGATCAGCTCTTCGGCAGGCGCGCTGATGAAGGCGGCGACCCGGCGGCGCGCAGCCTCGTAGCCCATCGTCATCTTCGCCGAGCGGGTATAGACCCCGCGATGGACGGTGGCGTAGCCCTCGCCCAGCGCCCACGCGATCGAATCGAGCACGATCTGCGGCTTCTGCGCGGTCGCCGCGCTGTCGAGGTAGTGCCAGCGCTTGCCATCCTCGGTGAACATGCCGGGGAATTCGGCTTTGTCGCCCAGCTTCGCCTCGGAGGCGGAAATCTCGACCGGCATGGTCATGCTCCGCGCTCCTCCAGCTTGTCGAGCGCCTTCTCCAGCAGCGTTTCGCGCGTGGCCTCATCCGCCAGTTCGCGGGTCGCATCGCCGATGAAGGCCTGCACCAGCAGGCGGCGGATCGTTTCGGGCGGCAGGCCCCGCGCGGCCATGTAGAACCGGGCGCTCTCGTCCAGCTGGCCCACGCTCGCGCCGTGGGCACACTGCACGTCGTCGGCGAAGATTTCGAGCTGCGGCACGGAGTTCACGCTCGCGCCCTTTTCCAGCAGCAGGCCCTTGAAGCTCTGCGCCGCGTCGGTCTTCTGCGCATCGCGCACGACATCGATCCGGCCGAGGAAATTGCCCGTGCCCTTGCCCCAGTGGACGGACCGCACGGTCTGGTTGCTGGTTGCGCCGGGCTTCTCGTGCGCCATGCGGGTCACGATCTCGCGCGTGGTGTCGCCCCCGCCCAGCGTGATCCCGCCAAGCTCGAAATGGGCGCCCTCGGCCAGCGTTACCACGACCTCCAGCCGCCCGAGCTGCCCGCCTGCAACGAGCGCGGCGAGTTCGGCCCGCGCGTCTTTTTCCAGCACGATCCGCAACCGGCGCATCTGCAGGCCGTCGGGCTGGTCCAGCACGATCAGATCGCGCCAGCTTTCGCCTTCGGCCACGCGAACATCTTCCCAGGCCTCGAAGGTTTCGGGTGCACTGCCTTCCAGCGCCCCGATATCCGAATAGCGCCAGGCTTCGTCTTTGCGTGTCGGGAGGATAACGGCTTCGGTCATGCGGTCTCCATGACGGCGTCGTAGCCTTCGCGCTCCAGATCGCCCGCAAGCTCGGGCCCGCCGGTGCGCACGATGCGTCCCTTGCTCAGGATCGAGACGCGGTCGGGCTGAACCACGTCCAGCAGGCGCTGATAGTGCGTGATGAGCAGCACGCCCTTCTCGGGGCTGCGCATGATCGCGTTGATCCCCTCGCCGACCACGCGCAGCGCATCGATATCGAGCCCGGAGTCGGTCTCGTCGAGCACGGCAAAGCACGGGTCGAGGATGCCCATCTGGACCATCTCCGCACGCTTTTTCTCGCCGCCCGAGAAGCCAACATTCACGTTGCGCTTGAGCATTTCCATGTCGAGCTTGAGCAGCCCGGCCTTTTCCTTCGCGAGCTTCAGGAAGTCGCCGCCCGTCATCGGCTCTTCGCCGCGCGCCGCGCGCTGCGCATTCAGCGCCTCGCGCAGGAACTGGATGTTCGAGACGCCCGGAATCTCGACCAGGTACTGGAAGCCGAGGAAGAGCCCCGCCGCGGCGCGCTCGTGCGGGTCCATCGCGAGCAGGTCCTCGCCGCGGAAGAACACCGAGCCCTCGGTCACTTCGTAACCGGGCCGCCCGCCCAGCACGTAGGCAAGCGTCGACTTGCCCGCGCCGTTGGGGCCCATGATGGCGTGGACTTCGCCCGCATTCACCGAAAGCGTGAGGCCGTTGAGGATTTTCGTGCCGTCGACTTCGGCGTGGAGATTATCGATCTGGAGCATTCTTTACCCGTACTATTGTGTGGTCGCGCCCTTCAGCTTTGGCGTGGCGAATCTGGAGGAAACGGCGGATGGCGAGCCCAAGAAAGCCGACACCAACCAGCAGCCGGATGATGAGCAGGTCCCACGACCCGGTGCGGGCGACATCGTCATATGACCAAGCGGCAAGCCCGAACCAAGCAACGCCCAGGCCTAGCCACAGCCAAGGCATCACGCCGGTCTTGTCGGTGTAGACCGTCTTCATCGTGCGACCCTCCGCTCGGGAGGATTGATCGCGATCAGCGTGGCGAGCAGCGCCAGCACCGCGGGGGCATAGAGGGTGAAGAGGTTGCGCGTTTGTTCGGGGCCGGTGCCGCCGTCCCACGCGATCGAACCCTGCGCCGCGAGCTGCGCCGACCACGCGAGCCACAGGCCGAGCGCGGCCAGCGCGAGGATCACGCGCGCGGTTTCGCCGACGTTGCCTTGGGCGCGATCATAAGGGGCGGGCGAATTTCCAGTCGCCGCGCCCGCCGGGCGCTCGACCGTCTCCGGGGCCTGCGGCGCGACCGGCGCGGGTGCCAGCCGGGCGAGCTTGCGCGCTTCGAGCCGGGTGCGGGTGGCGGTCCACGGCGCGGCCCTGCCTGCAATCGCCGCGTCGAGATCGCGCTGCAGTCCGCGTTCGAGCGGCGCTAGCCGGCTTGCGGGCGCATCGGCGCTCATGACATCGCGTGCCAGCGCCTGCATCGCGCGAAGATCGCGGCTGCTGCCTGGCACATCGACAAGGGCAAGTGTTTCGAGATTATCCATCGCGATGGTTCCTGTTCGTGTTGGAATCGCGGGGGTTGCGGTCTCGGGGGGATCGGCTGCGCGGCGGGCCGTTGCCCTCGCGGTCGTAACGCGGCTTGGTCTGGCGCGGATTTTCGGCCTCGTGGCGGCGGCGCGCTTCCTGCCGCGTGGCAATGGCGGCGCGCATTTCCTGCGTCAGCGTTTTGAGCACCGCATCGATATCGGCGAGGATATCGGCGGCGGCCACATGGACCACGCGGATGCCGACCGCCTGCAGGCTCTTGTCGCGGCGGGTAGCGATGGCCGGGTCCACGCCCTCCTCGTCGATGATGACGGCGAGGCCCATATTATGGGAATTGAAATCGACGATCACGCTGCCGACCACCGCGAAGCGGGTGAAGGAGTAGCGCCCGAAATTGGCGCCTGCGAACTTCTCGGCCAGCGCCTTGTGCGCCGGGCTCGCATGGCGCTTCATCTCGCGCGCACGATCATGCAGCGCGTCGAGGCGCTTCTCCGAGATTTCCCACCCGCGGCCCTTGCGCTTGACGGCGGGCGCGGCGGAGTCTTCGGAGGCGGGGTTGATCTGGAGGGGCTTGCGATCAGTCATGCGAACGCCGCCCAAGCACCGCTTCGACGTAGCGCCGATTCGCCGACGCGATAATGTCCCCAAGAAAACTGCTTCGGTTGTACGAAGAGGGGGCCGCTGGATCTTCCTCAATCAGAGCAAGGTCGGGAAGACATTTTCTCATCGCATTGGCTTCGATCCGATAGGCTTCCGCCTTACTCTTGCGGAAGAACTCGCCCCGAACGATCTCTTCCTCTTGG
>PAVA01000079.1 GCA_002712945.1 Citromicrobium sp. | reverse complement strand
CGCACGGTACTGCCGCGCCTGCGCGGCGCCTTTGCGCTGGCGATCGTCTTCCCCGAATACCCGGACCGGATCATCGGTGCGCGGCTCGGCTCCCCGCTGGTGATCGGCCATGGAGAGGGCGAGATGTTCGTCGGGTCGGATGCGCTCGCGCTCGCGCCGCTGACCCAGCGCATCTCCTACCTCGAAGAGGGCGACTGGGCGGTCGTCACGCGCGAGGGCGCGCAGATCTTCGATCTAGAAGGCAGCGAAGTGGAGCGCGAGATCGTCGCCTCGGGTGCCAGCGCCGCGGAGGTGGAGCGAGGCAATTATCGTCACTTCATGCAGAAGGAGATCTTCGAGCAGCCCACCGTGGTCGCGCAGACGCTCTCCAGCTATGTCCGCCAGGGCGACCAGACCGTCGCGCTGCCGCAGATGGATTTCGACCTTTCCAGCATCGACCGCATGACGATCGTCGCCTGCGGCACGTCCTATTATGCAGGCATGGTCGGGCGCTACTGGATCGAACAGTTCGCGCGCGTACCGGTCGACATCGATGTGGCGAGCGAGTTCCGCTATCGCGAGCCGCCGCTGCCCAAAGGGGGCCTCGCGCTGTTCATCTCGCAAAGCGGGGAGACCGCCGACACGCTGGCCGCGCTGCGATATTGCAAGGCCCAGGGGCAGACCATCGCCGCCATCGTCAACGTGCCGACCAGCACGATGGCGCGCGAGGCGGACCTGCTGCTGCCGATCCATGCGGGGCCGGAGATCGGCGTCGCCTCGACCAAGGCCTTCACCTGCCAGCTCGCGGTGCTCGCCGCGCTCGCCGCCAAGCTCGCGGTGGTGAAAGGCCAGATGGGCCGGGACGAGGAACAGGAGGTGGTGCGCCACCTTCTCGAAGCGCCCGCCTGCCTCAACCAGGCGCTCGACCATGACGACGACATCGCGGCCATGGCGCACACCATCGCCCCGGCGCGCGACGTGCTCTATCTGGGGCGGGGGGCCGACTTCCCCATGGCGCTGGAAGGCGCGCTCAAGCTGAAGGAAATCAGCTATATCCACGCCGAAGGCTACGCCAGCGGCGAAATGAAGCACGGCCCCATCGCGCTGATCGACGAGGATGTGCCGGTGGTGGTGATCGCGCCCAGCGGGCCGCTGTTCGAAAAGACCGTCTCCAACATGCAGGAAGTGCGCGCACGCGGCGGGCAGGTCGTGCTGATCTCCGACGCGGACGGCCTCGCCGAAGCGGGCGAGGGATGCCTCGCCACGATCGAGATGCCGCGCGTACACCCGCTGATCGCACCGCTGGTCTATGCCGTGCCGGTGCAGCTGCTTGCCTACCATGTCGCGCTGGTAAAAGGCACCGATGTCGACCAGCCCCGCAACCTCGCCAAGTCGGTTACGGTCGAATAGGGCGAACATTTAGTTGCGCTTTACGCACGCCTAACCTTTCTCGCGTAACCGGGACGGGTGATCGAGAACGCCGCCACGCCCGAACGGACCTTGCCCCAGAGGTTGCCTGTCGCTGCCGTCCTGGGCTTCAGGCCGGGCCCGGACTACGACTGGCCGCGCCTGTGGCTGCTCCAGCATCGCGAACTCGCCCGGCTGATGGTGCCCCGGGTCGCCGCGCACACCGCGGGCGCCTTGCTTGCGGTGGTGATGTTCCATGCGATCGTACCGCTTCCCCTCATGGCGATCTGGCTCGTCTGGCTCGCGACCAGCCTTTACATCTACACCCAGCGCGATGCGGATATCCTCGCATGCGAGAAGCGCGCGCTGACCTCCCGCCAGACGCGTTCGCACCTGATCGGAAGCCTCATGCTGGGGGCGGGCTGGGCCTGCCTGATGCCCACGCTCCATCTTCTTGCGGGGCCGGAAGTGGCGATGCGCGGGCTGGTCCTGGGGGCCGGAATCGCCGTGGGCGGGGTGATCCTGATGGGGGTGGTGCCGCTGTGCGCCTTCGCCTTCTTCACCCTCTTGATGGTGGGCGCCGCCACGGGGTTCTGGCTGGCCGGAGAGGACGACATGATCGTCTTCGTCGGGTTCTTCTCCTTCTTCGCCTTCGGCGCGGTGTGGATCCGGGCGCAGGATTTCCTGCGCTTCGCCCTGGCCGAGACGGCCTTGCTGGAGAAGACGCACACCGTCTCGCTGCTGTTGCGCGAGTTCGAGGAACACGAGGCGGACTGGCTGTGGCAGATCGACAAGAGCCGCCGGGTGCGCTCGCCTTCGCCCCGCTTCGCCTACGCGCTCGGGGCCTCGGTCGAGGAGCTGGAAGGACGGCCGTTCTTCGATCTGATCGCCGACGAGCGGTCCGAAACCGGGCCTGCATCGCATTTCCTCCGCCAGCTGGCCGAGCACATCAATGCGCGGCAGAGCTTTGCCAGCGTGCTGGTGCAGGTGCGGGTGGGCGGCAAGGCGCGCTGGTGGGAACTCTCCGGCACGCCGATGGTGGGCGAGAAGGGCGAATATCTCGGCTATCGCGGGGTCGGCTCGGACGTCACCGAGCAACGCAAGTCGTCCGAAAAGATCGCCTATCTCGCGCGGTACGATACGCTGACCGGCCTGCCCAACCGCCTGATGCTGCACGAGGCGCTGGGCGAAGCGATGGAAGATGCGCGCGAGTGGCGTCGGCGTTGCGCATTCCTGATGATCGACCTCGACCGCTTCAAGGCGGTCAACGACTCGCTCGGCCACCAGATCGGCGACAGGTTGCTGGAACAGGTTTCGCAGCGCCTGCGCGAGATCGCGGGCGAGAACGAGGTCTGCGGCCGGCTGGGTGGCGACGAATTCGGCATCGTCGTGCGCAACGCGACCGACTATGCCTGTGTCGATGCGATCGCCCGCAAGGTGATCGACCGGCTTTCGGAACCCTACGAGGTCGATTGGCACACGCTGTTCGTCGGTGCCAGCGCGGGCTCGGCGCTCGCCCCGCGCGACGGCAAGACGGTCGAGGAGCTGATGCGCAATGCCGACCTTGCGCTCTACCGGGCGAAGGATGGCGGGCGCGGCGTCCATTTCGCCTACGAGCCTTCGCTCCATGCCGATGCGGAGGAGCGCAGGCAGCTCGAATTCTCGCTCCGCAAGGCGCTCGAAAAGGACGAGCTGCTGCTCAATTTCCAGCCGGTCGTCGACGCCCAGACCGAGCAGGTGGTCAGCTTCGAGGCGCTGATCCGGTGGCAGAGCGAAGAGCACGGCTTCATCAGCCCCGGCAAGTTCATCCCGCTGGCGGAGGACACGCGCCTGATCGTGCCGATCGGCACCTGGGTGCTGAATCGCGCCTGCGAGGAGGCGATGGCCTGGCCCGAACACGTCAAGGTCAACGTCAATGTCTCCCCCGAACAGCTGGTCGAGCCCGATTTCGTCGAAACCGTGGTCGATGCGCTCTCGCGCAGCGGGCTCGATCCGCAGCGGCTCGAGATCGAGGTGACCGAGAGCATTTTCCTGAACGACGCCGAGGTCGCGCGCGTGGCGCTGGGCAAGGTAATGGCGCTCGGCTGCCAGGTCGCGCTGGACGATTTCGGCACCGGCTATTCCTCGCTCGGCTACCTGCGCAAGCTCCAGTTCTCGACCATCAAGGTCGATCGCAGCTTCGTGCAGGGCGCGGCGCAGGGCAGCAGCGAAAGCCTTGCCATCGTGCGCGCCGTGGTCGCCATGGCGCACAGCCTCGAGATGAAGACCACGGCCGAGGGTGTGGAGACTCAGGAAGAGGCCAACCTGGTCCGCACGATGGGCTGCGATCGCATCCAGGGCTTCCACTTCGGCCGCCCGATGACCAGCGCCGACGCGCGCGCGCTGTTCAACGTCGATTACCGGCAGATGCTTGCGTAATATGTTGTGAGGGGCCTTACCGCGGCCCGAACCCCGATCACGCCGCCGCGGCGAGGCTTTCCATTACCGAGGTGAACAGGCGGCGGCCATCGGCCCCGCCATGCGCCGGGTCCACCGCGCGTTCGGGGTGGGGCATCATGCCGAGCACCGTGCCGCTCTCGTTCACGATCCCCGCGATGTCGCGGCGCGAGCCGTTGGTCGCGTGGAGATAGCGGAACACGACCCGGCCTTCGCCTTCGAGCGCATCGAGCGTCGCATCGTCGGCGAAATAGTTGCCGTCGTGATGGGCGACCGGAATGGTGATCGTCTCGCCTTCGTCATAGCCGGTGGTGAAGCGGGTGCGTGCATTCTCCACGCGCAGCGCGGCATCGCGGCATACGAAACGCTGGTTCGCATTGCGCATCAGCGCGCCGGGCAGCAGGCGCGCTTCGGTGAGCACCTGGAAGCCGTTGCACACGCCCAGCACCGGCACCCCGCGCGCCGCCTCGCGCGCGATTTCACGCATGATCGGGCTATTCGCCGCCATCGCGCCCGCGCGCAGGTAATCCCCGTAAGAAAAGCCGCCGGGCAGGCCTATGAAATCGAGCCGCTCGGGCAGGGCGGTTTCACGATGCCAGACCCGCGCGGGTTCCGTGCCGAAGATGTCGCGGATCGCGACCAGCATGTCGCGGTCGCAGTTGGAGCCGGGGAAGGTGACGACGGCGGTGTTCATCGCGGCCTACTCCCCATCCCCTTGGGAACCTTCGATCCGGTAATTCTCGATCACCGTGTTGGCGAGCAGCTTCTCGCACATCTCGCGCAAGCGCTCGTCGGTCACGTCCTCGGCCACCTCCAGCTCGATCAGCCGCCCGATCCGCACATCCTCGACCCCGGCAAAGCCGAGCCCGTCGAGCGCATGATGCACCGCGCGCCCCTGCGGATCGAGCACGCCGGGCTTGAGGGTTACGAAAATGCGCTTTTTCATGGCCAGACAGTCTCGCTTGGGTAAGTGCCGATCGGTGCCCGCCCTATAGCGGTTGGCGCCGCAGGTGCAACGCGAGTGCGGCGGATATGTCGCATGGCGGGCGAGCCGGGGCGGGCCCGCCGCAAGGAAAGTGCTATTCCTCGGAAGACTCGTCCTCGGAGGACTCGTCCTCGGGAGGCCGGCGCATAGGGCTGATCCGGAGCGCGGGCGGAGCGTCTTCCTTGTCCTCGACCTTGCGCAGGGGGATGACCTGGACCGCGTCGGGATGTGCCGGGTCATTCCCCTCAACCTCGATATAGGCCGTGGGGCCGGGCAGGCAGGGAGCCTGCGGGCCCTGCCAGACATCCTCGAAGGTGGCCGGTACGGGCCGGAAGATGCCGCTGCGCTTCGCATCCTGGCCCGGTTCGTAGTAGATATTGGCCTTCGAATTGTCGAAATCGTCGATCCGCTGGTTGTCCCGCGCGGCGATGGCGGGGGATATCTCGGTGTCTTCCGTCCGGAAACCGCGGACCATGCGGAGCGTCCGGTCGTCGCGGCGTTCCATCATCCGGTAATAGGTCCGCCCGAAATACCGTTGGAAGAACACGGTATTGTACGACCAGCTCTTGAGCTTCGTATCCTCGGGCAGGCGCACCGTCGTCACATGGCAGGTGAAATCCGGCGAGTTGTAATAGGGTGCGTCCGGGTTCTGATCCTGCGGCCGCCGCCGCCGTGAGGGTGGACTGAAACCGCCGCCGGGCAACGACATCGAATAGGCGCCATCGCCATCGTCTTCCCAATCGTGTTCCGAGGTACCGCGGATCGTGAGGATGCTCGCCTGCGTTTCGCGGTCATAGCGGTAGGACACCTCGTCGACGGTATTCCAGCCCGAGCCGCCGGTCAGCGCGTTGCGCAATTGCTGTTCCAGCTGGTTCGCCGTCAGCGCGGAGAGGCCCAGATACTCGCCATATCCTTCGTATCCGCGCTTGATCGATGTCACGACGATCGGGCCGGGCTCTTCGAAACCGCCGCGTGCATCGAGTTCGTAAAGCGACATCTCCTGCGGCAAGGCAAAAGGTTGCCAGTCGACCGGCTCCAGGTCTTCGCCCTGCTGTGAGAGCGGCAGGACGAAGCGATAGGTCGTCGGTGGCTCCTCGCGCATGTCGGCCACGTGGGGCAGGGTTCCGTCGAGCCAGTACTGCCTGCCCTCGATGGTGGCCCGTACGAGGACATGATCGAAGGACGTAGGGCTTGCGATCCTCTCGTCGAGGCCATCGTCCAGGCCTGCATTGCTCACCAGCACCGCTTGCGCATCGATGCCGAGTTCGCCCAGCAATGCGAGCAACAGCGTGGTCTTCCCCTTGCAGTCGCCATAGCGCCGCGCCCAGGTTTCCTCGGCGCTTGCAGGCTGGAAGTTGCCACCATTCAGGCCGACATAGACGTAACGGACCTGCTGCTGCACGAGATCGAGCGCTGCCTCGGCCTGTGCCCGCTGGCCCTCGTGCGCAGCGGCAATCCGTTGGGCTTCCTTGCGTATGGGCGAATCCGGGGAGAGCGTACTGCTCTTGGAGAACATTTCGTGGAAACGCGCCGAAACCGCTTGCCAGTCGGCAAAATCGGAAAATTGCGCCATCCGGTTGAAATCGTAGCGAGGCGGTGCGTCTTTCGGCACGGCTTGGGCGGCAATATTGTCGCCCCCGATCACTATCATGCGGTCCTGGCGCTGCTCCAGCGGCTTCAGGCCGTTGGGGATCTGGACATACGGTTCCTGACCGTCTTCCCACGTCAGGCGCAGACGGATGCGTCCTTCCGGCGGGGAGTCCGCGATGGCAAGGAACCCCAGGCTGGTCGATCCCAGGGTCGGGTCATGCGATGGTATCGTATAGGCCAGCTCGAGATCGTCCCCCACCCGAAGGTCGGGCACGCGCAAGGTCGCGGTCAGCGTGCCGTCGAGGATGGCCTGTTCCAGCTGGTCCTCACGCCGCAGGATCTCGAACGTCGTATCCTTGAGGACGTCGATCACTTCCCCGTCGCGGTGGATCAGCAACCGATGGACGGTCGGCGAGCCCGCCGCCGGGTTCCAGGCAATCGCGACGTTCCCCATCGACAGCGCCTGCGAATGGAGAATGCGGATCATCTGTCCGTTGAAGGTCTGCTGCCCGGATTCGGTCAGGTGGACCTGTGAATCGATGCGCCGCACGAACATGAGGCCGGTCGCATCTTCGGGCACCGCCATCGGTTCGCTTTCAACAACCCAATCGGCCGGTGGCGCGACGCGGATGTCGGCATCCTGCGCGATCGCGGGCGCAGCGATGACAAGCGCGACGGATGCCGCCGCGAAGTGTGGCAGATGCATTCTGATTTCCCCCCTCTAGGTCAGCCGACACTAAGGGACGAAGGCGTCGCGACCAAGGGAGAAAGTCGCGTAATCCCGGTCGCTTGGGCCTATTTCTTCTTGGGCACGCTGCGCATCCGGCCGCGATGGGCGGACAGGTCGAACACCTCGCCGGGGGTATTGTCGTCGTTCTGGAGCACGCCGAGACGCCGGGCGACTTCCTGGTAGGCCTCTTCCTCGCCCCCCAGATCGCGGCGGAAGCGATCCTTGTCGAGCTTTTCCCCCGAGTTCATGTCCCACAAGCGGCAGCCATCGGGGCTGATCTCGTCGGCCAGGATCACGCGTGCATAGTCGCCGTCCCACAGCCGCCCGAACTCCAGCTTGAAATCGACCAGCCGGATATCGACCGCAGCGAACATCCCGGCGATGAAATCGTTGATGCGGATCGCCATCGCCGCCATGTCCTGCATCTCTTCCTGGCTCGCCCAGTTGAAGCAGGCAATGTGCTCTTCCGCGATCAGCGGATCGCCCAGCGCATCGTCCTTGTAATAGTACTCGATCAACGAGTGTGGCAGGGGTTCGCCTTCCTCCAGCCCGAGGCGCTTGCACAGCGAGCCTGCGGCGACGTTGCGCACCACGACTTCCAGCGGAATGATCTCGACCTGCCGGATCAGCTGCTCGCGCATATTCAACCGGCGGATGAAGTGCGTGGGGATGCCGATATTGGCCAGCCGCGTGAACACATGCTCGCTGATGCGATTGTTGATCACGCCCTTGCCGTTGATCGTGCCCTTCTTCTCGGCGTTGAAGGCGGTCGCATCATCCTTGAAATACTGAATCAGCGTGCCCGGTTCGGGCCCTTCGTAGAGGATCTTGGCCTTGCCTTCGTAGATCTGGCGACGACGCGACATGGGCGGGGTGGTCCTTCGAGCGTGGGTAGAAAAAACGACAGCGCCCCGGCTCTCGCGGGAGAGGCCGGGGCGAGCGTTCGCCAATAGCGCCAAAGCGCGATGAGAGCAATTGTCAGCGACCGGCCCGGTACCGAAGACCATGAATGCTAATCGGTTATCGTGATCGGCACGCGCTCTCGCGGGGATTCCGCCGAACCTGTGCCACGACGTCATCTTCGTGAGAAAGCATGGTTTTTTAAGTTTTACGCGTGAAGGTCGTATTTACCCACGGCCTTTAAACAGGGGCCTGAAGTCGCGCGGGTCCTCGTTTGGTGATATTGAAAAAGACTCTTGATGAGCGGATGAAGCATGCGTTGATAGCCTTGGCTATCGCGCTTGCCTTCGGTTGCATCACGGTCTTGCGCCCCGTGGATGTGGCCGGCTGGCTGTTGCAGGCCAAGATGTTCGAACGCGAGGCGAGCGGCAGCATCGTGTCGGTGAGCATGCCGTCGACGCGCGACAACGACGTTATCGGTGCCAATCGCCATGTTCTGGAAACGGTCACGCAGCTGCACGATGCCGGTGCGCGCCGGATCTTCATCAACATGCCGCTCCACCGGAGCGGCTCGGCTCAGCTCGATCAGCGCCTGCGCACCTTCCTGGCGGCCCATCCGGACGACATATTCCTGACGACCTCTACCGAACAGGATGGCCTCAACAGCGACCAGATACCCCCGACAGACGCGTATTTCACGCGTGACATGCAGGTCTTCAGCAGCGACTACAGCATGGATTTCCTGCGCAATGTCTGGGGATTCGAGGCGCCGGAGAGCGGCGCAGAAGGGGAAAAGCTCCTCCCCCTTAGCTTCGCGCTCGCCGGGAACGGCGCGACCCGCGATCGGGTCTATATCGACTACACGATCCTGATCGAGACCATTCCGGTCGTCCACGCTGCCACACTCCGGGAGGACATCGCGCCCTTGGATGTGGCCGGGACGACATTCGTTCTCGGTGAGAATTCGTACGGCACGGGGATACGCACCCCCGGGGTCGACCCCACGCCACCCAACCTGGTCCATATCCTCGCGGCGGAGACCTTGCGGCGGGGCAACGGGCACGGCCTCCCCTGGTATGCGGTGACATTGATGTTCGGTGTCGCACTCGCTGCGGGGCTGTTTTTCGTCCATACGCAGGCCCAGCGGCGCGCGCTTTATATCGCATGGTGCGGGGCCGCGCTGGCGCTGTTCGTCCTGACCGCCTGGCTGGGGGTCAAGGCGTTTTTTGCCGACACCCTGCTGCTGGCGACAAGCTACGCGATCCAGCGTGGGGTCGCGCGGTATCGCCGGCGCCATCTCTACCGCGACAGCATCACCGGGCTGGCGAATTTCACCGCGCTCAATCGCGATCTCGCGAACGGCGATCTTGCGGCATCGGGTTGCCTGGTGGTGGTGAAGGTGGCGCGGCTCGATTCGATCTTCGCCCGGTTGGGCCGGTCCGAACGCCGCCTGTACCTGCGCGAGATTTCCAACCGGCTGGCGCTGGGCGACAGCGGATGCACGATCTATTCCGACGGTGGCAAATATCTCGCCTTCATGTCCGAAAGCCAGGGGATCACGAACTACGAAGCGCACCTCGAAGGCTTGCGCGCTATCGTTTCGCAACCGATCAGGATCGGCGACCGATCGCTCGACGTCGCCATTACCATCGGCACGGACATTTCGAACAAGGGGCTGGGCGAGCAGCGGCTGAGTTCAGCCATCGCGGCGGCCGACCAGGCGCGAGAGGCCTACAGGCCCGTGTTCATTGCCCGGGACGATGGCGATGACTGGGATCACTCGCTGACCGCCAAGCTGTCGCAGGCGCTGGCCGACGATCTTATCGCCATCAAGCTTCAGCCCCAGATCGATTTTTCCCGGGGGACGGTGCTCGGTGCGGAAGTCCTTGCCAGATGGCGCGGGCCGGATGGCCAGGACGTGCCTCCCGCCACGTTCATCCTCCAGTGCGAGCGTATGGGCTGCCTCGACAGCCTGACGCGGCGCATCTTCGAAAAGTCGTTCCAGGCCGCGCTGGAAATCGACAGTCTTGGCCTGCCAGCGAGCATAGCGATCAACGTTTCTGCCGTTCAGCTGGTCGACGACCGGATCGTCAGCTTCGCGGAGGAATGCCTGAGGCAACACCGGGTAGACCCGGGCCTGGTCACGATCGAACTGACCGAAACCGCCCGGATCGAGGAGTTTCACGTCGCCCGGGGCGTGGTCGATCGGCTCAAGCAGATCGGCTTCAAGCTCTCGCTCGACGATTTCGGCGTCGGGAGCGCGAACTACGAGGCGTTCTTCGAACTGCCCTTCGACGAGGTGAAGATCGACCGTTCGTTCGTCGCCAACATGGTCGGTTCGCCGGTCGCGCGCGCCATCGTGGGGGGCTTGCTCCACACCATGCGGGAGGCGGGGGTCGCAGTCGTCGCGGAAGGGATCGAGGACCGCGAGACCTACGACCTTCTGCAGGCGATGGGCTGCCCCCGCGGCCAGGGCTACTTCATCGCCAAGCCGATGACCCTGCCCGAGTATATCGAACTGCTCCGGGCCGAGCAGGAGGGACCGGCGATCGCGCTCGGTTAAGGTTAACCCTTTACTAACAATGATGGTTAACGTATGGATAAGGCTCCTTGGAAGGAGACTTATCATGCTTCGTTCGATCTGGGACTGGCTCTTCAGCTAAGCTGAGGCCGGCATACACACGAGAAAGGGCCCGGTTTCGGGCCCTTTTTTGTAGCCGGCGCATTCTTGCAACCGGGGCAGGGCAGGCGGCATGAAGGATGTCTCGATAGAGCCGATCGCGGGCGCTGCACTGGACGCGGCGGCGGAGGATCTCGCCCGGCTGCGAATCGCGGTTTTCGCCGAATATCCCTATCTCTACGAGGGATCCGACGCCTACGAACGCGAGTATCTGCAAGAGTTTGTCGCGGAGCCCGGATCGGTGCTGATCGCCGCACGCGAAGGGGCCCGGATTGTCGGCATGGCGAGTGCATCGCCGATGGCAGGGCAGAAAACCGGGTTTCGCAGCCCCGTCGAGGCGGCGGGCTACCCTGCGAGCGAGGTATTCTATTTCGGCGAGAGCGTGCTGCTGCCCGAATATCGCGGGCGCGGGATCGGCCATGCCTTCTTCGATGCACGCGAGGCGGCCGCGCGCGCTGCGGGCGCGCGATTCGCATGCTTTTGCGCGGTGGTCCGGCCCGAGGATCATCCGGCGCGGCCCGCCGACCACCGCCCGCTCGACGCCTTCTGGCGCGCGCGCGGCTACAGCCCCATGCCCGGCGTCACGACACAGCTCCGCTGGGCCGAGCATGGGGATGCGGCGGAGGTGCCCCACCGGATGCAGTTCTGGATGGGTGGGCTCTAACCCCCGTCCTCGCCGAACAGCATTGCTTTCATCCGGTCGAGATAGGCGATCCACGCCTCGCGCCCAGCGTCGGTCAGGCATGCCGTGGTGACGGGCTTCTTCCCCTCGAACCGCTTGTCGATACGGACATAGCCCGCGTCCTCCAGCTTGCGCAGGTGGACCGAGAGGTTCCCGTCGCTGACCCCGGTTCGCGCGCGTAACTCGCCGAAATCCGCGCACTCCGCGCTCGACAGGTAGGCCATGGTGGCGAGCCGGACGCGCCCGTGGATCGTGTCGTCGATTGCCCGGTAGTCGAGCGGCGGATCAGCCACCGGCACGCTCCCGCCGAAGAAGGACGATGCCGGGAATGATCGACACGAGGACCGCGCCCACCGCCATGACCAGATACTGGGTCGGCGAACCGGCGAGTAGCGTGGTCGCGACGAGCAGCGCGATCGACATGATGGCATAGCCACGCAGCGTCGGATCGCGCGCGGCGGTGGAACTTGCGGCCATCGCGATGGCATAGACCCCGAAGACGACCGGCGGAAGCAGGGTGAACAGGAAGAACCCCGTGTCGCTGCCCGCCTGGCTGAGCGTGAGCATTGCATAGGCGAAGATGCTGAGCGCCAGCGTGCCGATCACGTATCCGCCCGCGCGCCAGACCTCCATTTCCACCCGGTTGGCGGTGGTCGGCCTCGCGCGCCCGGAGCGCATGATGCCCGCAAGGATGACCGCGAGCATCATCGTGCCGAACCAGATCGCGGCCAGCGCCATCGGCGGCCATGCGAGCACGCCTTGCATCAGGGCGGCATGGAGCAGGCTCGCAATGGTGATGGCGACCCCGAAGATCACGAAATCGCGACCGCCGAGAAGGGGGCGGATGCGCCCCTCCTCGGCCAGTTCGCGCATGATGCGCAGATCGTCCTGCGCGGATTGCGAGGGGCGGGTGCTCATTGGTCGTCCCTCGGGTAGAGCATCGTTTCGGTAATCGAGGCGCTGCCGTCGAGCGTGAAGCTCTGCGCCTCCCAGGTCGGCATGCCGCGCAGGTCGGACGCGCCGATCATGGCCCAGCCGTCCGCAGGGCCCATCGGCCCCATGCTGAACGTGCCGTCCCCGTCGATGTCGTGCCACACCGAAAGCGAGTAGGTGCCATCGGGCACGTCGGCGAGCGTGACCGTGACGGTGCCATCCTGCGGGTTCTCGACACGCTCACCGGCGATGCCTCCTTCCTGCAGAAACTGATCCTCGGTCTGGAGGCCGATGTAGAGATCGCCCGCGTCGGGGCGCACGTCGTTGAGCGTGACCGTGACTTCGCCGGCCAGGGCAGGGCTGGCGGCAAGGCAGGCGGCAAGTGCGGCGGATGCAGTGAGGGAATTGCGAATCATGTCTCTCTCCTTTGCTGCGACAGGCACTTTAAAACATAAAGTAGT
>PAVA01000078.1 GCA_002712945.1 Citromicrobium sp. | reverse complement strand
CACACTCATGGCGTAGTAATTGGAGCAGTTATATTCGAGGATAACGCGATAATTTGAGGTTAACAGCCAGGCAGGCGTACCCGGCCCGTCCGGCTGAAACAGGCTCACCAGCGTATCGGATGGCAGGCTGTTGTAAGGGGTGACGCCGAGCGCGCGCCATTCGGCCACGGTCTTCCACTGGCTGTGGCGCTCGTGGACGCGCGGGCATACCGGCGCGGTGAGCTTGGTGCGGTAGGCATCGACGTTGAAGCCGCTCGGCACGCTCGCCCGCACGCCCCAGGGAATACCGGGCCGCCAGCCCGCATCCTGGAAATAGCGCGCGATAGACGCCATCGTGTCGGCCTGGTTGGTGAAGATGTTCGCCATCCCGTCGCCGTCGCCATCGGTGGCGAGCCGCAGGTAGACGCTCGGCAGAAATTGCGGGTTGCCGAAGGCCCCGGCCCAGCTGCCCACCAGGCGATCACGCGAATAGCCCTTCTCCGCCACTTTGAGCAACGCGATGAATTCGCTCTCGAACAGCTCGCGCCGCCGACCTTCCCATGCCAGCGTTGCGAGCGAGCGGGCGAGGTCGAAATTGCCCCGATAGCTGCCGTAATTGGTCTCGTGGCCCCAGATCGCGATGATGATATCCGCCGGGACGCCGTATTGCCCGCGGATCTGGCCGTGAAGCCGCGCGGTCTCGTTATAGACTGCCCGCCCGGCATTGATCCGCGCGGCATCGACATGCCGGTCGAGATAGGGCCGCAGCGGAGGGTAGCCGGGGGTGGAGGACGACCCGGGCTGGGACTGGTCGAGCTCGATCACGCGCATGTTCGGCGTCAGATCCCTGGTCATCCGCTGGATCGTTTCCTCGCTCACGCCCTCGGCCCGCGCCTTGGCGATGACCAGTTGCATATAGGCGTCGAAGGGCATGTCCTGCGCGGCCGCAGGGCTGGCAATGGTCGCCGCGATGGTGGCAGCGGCGGCGAGGAGCGATCGGATGGCTTTCATGGGCTTCTGTTTGTCACAAGCGATATGACTCGCCAATGACTTAGGCGCGCTGCATTTCGATAGCGTGCCGGAGAGTGACAAAACCCGGCCAAGGCGTTAGCCCACGCACGCACAAGGACAGGTGGCCGAGTGGTTTAAGGCAGCGGTCTTGGAGTCGGAGGCTGAAAGCCGGAGACGTCACCGCAGGTGACAATACCGCCGTTCGGCGCTAGCCGACATCCCTCGAAGGACAGGTGGCCGAGTGGTTTAAGGCAGCGGTCTTGAAAACCGCCGTGGGTTCACGCTCACCGTGGGTTCGAATCCCACCCTGTCCGCCACTCGCCCAGGGCTGGTACTCGCAACCTGCCCGTTACCGCGTGGGGGATGATCGGGGTCGTGTCAGGAATGCCGAAGCGAGCACATGGCGGACGGACATTCGCCCTCGCCGCTGCTTTCGCCTGCGCAAACGTGGCCGTTCCGGTAGCGGCTGAGCCGGTGGACATCGTATCGAGCCCCGGCTCGGCGGATCGTGCGGACCTTGCGGCATGGCGGGAAGAGGGCTTCCCGACACCCACGCCCGACCAGACCGTGCTTGCCCTGGCGGACATGATGACCGCCGACGATCCGTTTCTGCGCGACGATATCGGCTTTGCCGGGCTCAGCGCGATTCTGCGGCGCGATGCGGTGGACCGGGCGACGCTGATGATGCTGGTCGATACCTTTACCGAGCGGCTCTCCGCGCCGGACGAGCGGGGCGTGGTGCGACCGTTCGCGGTGCTGGGGCTTGCCGAAGTCGCGCGCGTCGACCGGATATCCACCTTCCTCGACGATGCCGAGTTCGATGGCCTCGTCACCACGTCCGTCGGGTTTCTCGAAGGGGTGGAGGACTACCGCGGTTACGACGCGGAGCTGGGCTGGCGGCATAGCGTGGCGCATTCGGCGGACCTCATCCTGCAACTGGCGCTCAACCCGCGGACCAGCGCCGACCAGCTGGAGCGGATGGCCGACGCCATCGCCTCGCAGGTCTCCCCTGCCGAGCCCTATGTCCATGGCGAGCCCCGCCGTCTTGCACGCGCGCTGCTGTACATTGCGCGCCATGACAATGCGGCTGGGCTCGACTGGCCGGAGATGCTCGATCAGATGACGAGCAAGGTGCCCCGGCACGCAGATGCACGCGGCGAGGCGCTGCTCGACCAGCTGGCCCGGCAGCACAATCTGCGCGCCTTCCTGCTCGAGGTCTATGCAGTCGCGGTCTCGTCACAGGACCAGCGGCTGGAACCGCTCGGCAACGCCGCGCTCGAGCAGTTGGCGAAGCTGTAAGACCCGGCCCATCAGCCGACCGCAGCGGGGTCCAGCGCTTGATCTTTGTTAAGAGCGGGCCCGCGCCGCCCTGCCCGGCATATCGGGGTGATCATCATGGGGAGAAATCCGATGCTTCGCTGGGCCGTCATTTTCCTGATCATCGCGCTGGTCGCCGCCGTCTTCGGCTTCGGCGGTATCGCCGGGGGCGCAACCAACATCGCCTACATCCTGTTCGTGGTGTTCATCATCCTGGCGATCATCGCATTCCTGCGCCGCAACGTGTGACGTGAGCCGGACAGGCGGCGCGATCAGCCGGGCTTTTCGCGCCGCTTGTCTCCATTCTTCTTGCTCGGGTCGACCAGCGACTGCGCCTTGCGGTCCTCTTCCGGGTAGTCCTCCGGATCGGCCGACCCCTGGTTCATCAGCGCGCGATGCTCGTGCGTCACTTCGCTGTCGTTCTCGCCATCGGGCTTGTCGCCGCGTGGCGGCGTCTTGCGTTCTTCACTCATACCGGCCCAACGAGCCACGAGCCTGCTGGTTTCAGACGTGGATCACCCGACCATAGCTCGCGAGCACGCTTTCGTGCATGCTCTCGCTGATCGTGGGGTGTGGGAAGATGCTCTGCATCAGTTCCGCCTCGGTGGTCTCCAGCGTCTTGCCGACGACGAAGCCCTGGATCATCTCGGTCACTTCCGCGCCGACCATGTGTGCGCCCAGCAGTTCGCCGGTCTTGGCGTCGAATACGGTCTTGGTGAAGCCTTCCGCCTCGCCCAGCGCGATGGCCTTGCCGTTGCCGATGAAGGGGAAGGTGCCTGCCTTCACATCGTAACCCGCTTCCTTCGCCTTGGCCTCGGTCAGGCCCACGCTGGCGATCTGCGGGTGGCAATAGGTGCAGCCCGGGATGTTGTTGCGATTCAGCGGGTGCGGGTGGACATCCTTGTTGCCCAGCTCCTGCGCGATGGCTTCGGCAGCGGTCACGCCCTCGTGGCTCGCCTTGTGCGCCAGCCACGGGCCGGGCGTGCAGTCGCCGATGGCCCACAGGCCCTTCGATTTGGTGCGCCCGTAGGGGTCGATCTGGATGAAGCCCTTGTCCAGCTCGACCAGCTTTTCGAGCCCGATATCCTCGGTATTGGGGACGATCCCGATGGCGACGATGCAGTGGCTGAAATCCTGCTCGCTCACCTTGCCGTCCTTGTCCTTGATCTTGGCCTTCACGCCCTTGGCGGAGGTCTTGATGTCCTCGACGCCCGCACCGGTCATGATCGTCATGCCCTGCTTGGTGAGGCTCTTCTGGAGGAAGGCGGACACGTCCTTGTCCTCGACCGGCACGATCCGGTCGAGCATTTCGACGACCGTAACCTCACAGCCCATATCGTTGTAGAAGCTGGCGAACTCGATCCCGATGGCGCCGCTGCCGATCACCAGCAGCTTCTTCGGCATTTCGGAGGGCGTCATGGCGTGGCGGTAGGTCCACACGCGCTTTCCGTCGGCCTTGGCGAAAGGCAGGTCGCGCGCGCGCGCGCCGGTGGCGACGATGATGTGCTTGGCTTCGAGCTTTTCCTCACCCTTCTCGCCTTTCACGGTGAGCGAAGTCGGGCCCGTCAGCTTGCCCTCGCCCATATGCACGGCGATCTTGTTCTTCTTCATCAGGTGCGTGACGCCCTGGTTGAGCTGTTTCGCGACGCCACGGCTGCGCTTGACCACCGCGTCCAGATCGGCCTCGATTTCGCCCGCGATCTTCAGCCCGTAATCCTTCGCATGCTGCGCGTAGTGGAGGATTTCGGCGGAGCGGAGCAGCGCCTTGGTCGGGATGCAGCCCCAGTTGAGGCAGATGCCGCCGAGCAGTTCGCGCTCCACGATGGCGACCTTCAGGCCCAGCTGCGCACCCCGGATTGCCGCGACATAGCCGCCCGGCCCGCTGCCCAGCACGATAAGGTCGTATTTCTCAGCCATTCAAGCCTCTTGATCCTGTTTGCCTGACACACCTGACACAGTGTTCAGGGGGTGAAATCCGTTCCGGTCGCACGCCGCGCGGCGACGGATCGAGGGGATGGTGAAGCAGGGGGCAGCCATCGGGCGACCATGCCTGCTCGCGCCCGAGTAGGACAGCGCCTCAACCCTCATTGTCCGAGACGGGCTGCGCTGCGGCACCCTGCATCCGCACGGGGCGCGGGTTGCCGTCATCGTCCGCCAGCACGAAGACGAAGGTGCCCTTGCACACCAGCTTGGTTTCCTCGCCGTGCCGGGTGCGTGCGATGCCTTCGGCGGCGATGGTGATCGAGGTGTTTCCCTCGCGCAGGATCTCGCAATAGACATTCAACTCGTCGCCCAGCGCCATCGCGGCGGGGAAGCCGAAATCGGTTGCGGCGACCACGTTGGCGCGGCCCTGCCCTTCGCGGCTGGCGAGCGACCCTGCGCCCAGCGCCATCTGGCTCATTAGCCATCCGCCGAACACGCCCCCATAGGGGTTCATGTCGGTCGGCATCGCGGTGACGCGGATTTGGGGTTGGCGATCAGTCATGGCCCCTCTCCCCTTGTGGGAGAGGGGTTGGGGAGAGGGGGCTGGAGCGCGACAGCAATCGTCGCGACTACACCATCCTCGTTCTCCAGTACCTCGTTGTTCCAGAAGCGTAGCACCTGAAAACCTTGCGATTCGAGCCATGTATCACGCGCGCGGTCTTCGGCGCTCTCCGCGTGCTGCGACCCATCGACTTCGATGATCAGCCGCTGCCTGAAACATACGAAATCGACGATATAGTCTCCGATCTGCTCCTGGCGTTTGAACTTTTGGCCGAGGAGGCGCTTGCCCCGGAGGTGATTCCACACCTTGCGTTCGGCGTCGGTCGAACCACGGCGGAGGTTACGGGCAAGCTGACCGAGGTCATGCGAGCCCCCTCTCCTTCCCACGCGCTGACGCGCGCGGGCCCCTTCCTCTCCCGCCAGGGGAGAGGAGATATCTGGCGCGCCGACCATCACCCCGCTACGATGGTCACGAACTTGCTGCTGACCCAGCCTTGCGCGCAGGGGCCGGTATAGTTGCGCGGGGTCGGCACCGGGCTGTCGGTTCCGCAGTCGCGCGCTGCGTCCGCCTTGTCGTAGACGACGCCGTACCAACCGTTCGATTCCGCGCAGACATGCACGCCCTGCCCTGCATCGAGCCGGTCGCGCTCCTTGACCTCGGTGCTCGGCGCGTCGCGGACCGACAGGTAATTGTCGCCTTCGGGATCGAGGCCGGAAACCTCGCCGTAGCTGGCGCAGGAATCCATGTCCGAACCATTGGTGCCGATTTTGATCGGCATCGGAATCGGCCCGGCATAGCCGAGCTTGGGCGCTCCCGCGGCTTCGGGCGCGGCAGGCTCCGCTTCGAGGTCCGGCTCTTCGTCGGGGACGCTCGGCTCCAGCGGCGCTTCGTTTTCGGTGGCCGGTTCGTCGGCGGTGCCGTCGGCGGGCGCCTGCTGGCAGGCGGCCAGCGAGACGGCGATTGCGGCAATCACTGCAACACGGGTCTTCATAACATCATCCCCATCGGCTGTTCGCACATGATCTTGAAGGCTTCCATCAGCTTCGCGCCCTCCGCCCCGTCGATCGCGCGGTGATCGAAGGAGCCGCTGGCGGTCATCACCGTGGCGGGCGCGATCTGGCCGTCGACCACCCAGGGGCGCTGCTCGCCCGCGCCGACCGCCATGATCATCCCCTGCGGCGGGTTGATGACCGCGTCGAACTGCTTGATGCCGAACATGCCGAGGTTGGAGATGCTGGCCGTGCCGCCCTGGTATTCGTGCGGCTGCAGCTTGCCCTCGCGCGCCTTGCCCGCAAGTTCCTTCATCTCGGTCGCGATTTCGGCCAGGCTCTTGCGATCCGCGCCCCGGATGATCGGTGTGATGAGGCCCTTGGGCGAAGCAACCGCGACGGAAATGTCCGCGCGGCTGTAGCGGTGCAGCGTATCGCCCTGGAAGCTGACATGGGCTTCGGGCGTGCGCATCAGCGCCTTGGCCAGCGCCTTGATCAGCAGGTCGTTGACGCTCAGCTTCACGCCATCCGCTTCGAGCATCTTGTTGAGGTCGGCGCGCGCCGCGAGCAGCGCGTCGAGGTGGATATCGACGCTGAGGTAGTAGTGCGGCACCTCCTGCTTGGCTTCGGTGAGCCGCTTGGCGACGACCTTGCGTACGCCCGAGACCTTCTCCTCGGCGTAGGGCGCATCGCCATCCATCCGAGTCCCCGCGGAGGTGGGGACCTCCTGAGGTTGGGCCTGACCGGTTGAGGTCCCCGCCTGCGCGGGGACTCGCTCAAGGTCGGCCTTGACGATCCGGCCCTTCGGCCCGCTGCCCGATACCTGCGCGAGGTCTAGACCCTTCTGCTCGGCAATCCGGCGTGCGAGCGGCGAGGCGAAAATCCTGCCCGAATCCGTCTCCCCAGCGGAAGCTGGGGTCGCTTTCGGCTTGGCACTTTGCCCGCCAGCGGTCCCGGCTTTCGCTGGGACAACGTCTTTTTCTTCGGCCTTGGCTCCCGCCTCGGGTTCGGCCTTCTCGGCAGGTGCGGCCTTGGCCGCGTCTTCCACGCTCTCGCCCTCGCCTGCCAGCATTGCGATGACCGTGCCGACCTTTACGCCCTCGGTGCCCTCGTCGATCTCGATCGAGGCGATGGTGCCTTCATCGACCGCCTCGAACTCCATCGTCGCCTTGTCGGTCTCGATCTCGGCCAGCAGATCGCCCGCCGAAACCGTGTCGCCCGCCTTTACCAGCCACTTGGCCAGCGTGCCCTCCTCCATCGTCGGCGAGAGGGCGGGCATCTTGATCGGTGTGGGCATATAGCGGGTCCTGCATTGGCATCAGCGTCGGCGGGGGCCCCGCCGTAGCGGCATGGTCTGCGTCTTGCGCCCGCTTTGGCCAATTTGCCCTGCCGGGGCAAGCGCCTTGCCAGCAGGGGGTGTTTGCGCCGATAGCGGGCGCGGGAGATAGAGTTTGGGCAAATATCTGGTCATCATCGACGAAACCGAGGAAGCGCGCAAAGCCTTGCGCTTCGCGATGCGCTGGGCGCAGGCGAGCAGCGGGTCCGTGCAGATCCTCGCGCTTGTCCAGCCGCAGAATTTCAACGCTTTCGGCGGTGTTCAGGCGACGATCGAGCAGGAAGCGCGCGACCGGGCGGAGGCGATCGCCACCAGTGCGGCGGGCAATGTCTATTCCGAAAGCGGCAAGATGCCGAACATCGCGGTGAAGGTGGGCGATGGCGACCGGATCGTGCGCGAATACCTCGCAGAGCACCCGGACGTGCTCGCACTGGTGCTGGGCGCGGCGGCGGAAGGCCCGCCCGGCCCGCTGGTGACGCATTTCAGCGCGCATACCGGCAGCCTGCCCTGCCCGCTCGTGATCCTGCCCGGCGGGATGTCCGTGGAAGACGTGGACAGGATCGCCGGGGCGTAGCTCGAAAGAATAGCGAGCCCAAGCGGCACGCTATTTCCGCTTGCGCCCCTGGTGGCGGATATTGCCGGGGCGACCCCGCTTGCCGACCTGGTGCTTGCCGGCCTTGTCCTTCCTGGGGCCATCCTTGCGGGGCCCATCCTTCTTGGCACCGTCCTTCTTCGCGCGATGAGGCCCGCTGCGCAGCGGCCGCCCTTCGCGCGCCTTCGAGGCATCGCCCCCCGGCACCTCGAAACGAAGCGCTCCGGTGAGCGGATTGGCCTCGACCAGCTTCATCTCCAACCGTTGCCCGGTCTCGTAGCGGGTGCCCGAATCCGCGCCGATCAGCGCCTTGGCCGCCTCGTCGAAATGGAAATACTCGTCGCCGATGGTCGAGATCGGGACGAGCCCGTCGCCCCCCAGCCCCACGATGGTGGCGAAGAAGCCGAAATTCTGCACGCCGGTGATGCGCGTCTCGAAGGTCTCGCCCACGCGGCCTGCCAGCCAGGCAGCGACATAGCGGTCGATCGTATCGCGTTCCGCCTCCATCGCGCGGCGTTCGGTACGGCTGATCGCTTCGCTGATCTTGCCGAGGTCGTCGCGGTCGGTATCGCTCAAACCGCTGCTTTCGGGCAGTTTGGCCTTTGGCTTCGGCTGTTCGAGCTTGAACGTATCGACCAGCGCGCGGTGCACCAGCAGATCGGCATAGCGGCGGATCGGCGAGGTGAAGTGCGCGTAAGACCCTAGCGCGAGGCCGAAATGGCCCTGGTTGTCGGGCCCGTAATAGGCCTGGGTCTGCGTGCGCAGCACCGCCTCCATCAGCAGTGCCCTCTCCTGTTCGTCGCTCACATCCTTCAGGAAGCGGTTGAACAGCGTGGGCGTGATGACCTGCCCCATCGCCAGCTTCTTGTCCTGCGTGCCCAGATATTCCTTGAGCGCGAGCAGCTTCTCGCGGCTCGGCTGTTCATGGACGCGGTAGACGACCGGGGAGTTTTTCGATTCGAGCGCCTTTGCCGCCGCGACATTGGCCGCGATCATGAAATCCTCGACCACCCGGTGCGCATCGAGCCTTTCGTGAACGCGGATTTCGGCAATGCCGCCTTCTTCGTCCAGGATCACGCGGCGTTCGGGCAGGTCGAGGTCCAGCGGGTCGCGCGCCTCGCGCGCTTTCCACAAGAGTCCCCAAGCTTTCCACAGGTTGCCAAGCGTTTCATCCGCCTCGCCCGCATCGATCCGCCTCTGCGCTTCCTCGTAGGCGACATTTTCCGCCAGCCGCACGACGGCGCGGGCGAAACGCCACTTGAGAAGCTCGCCCTCGGGCGAGATCTTCAGGTGGCAGACCATCGCCGCGCGATCCTCGCCCGCCTTCAGCGAGCAGACATCGGCGGAGAGGATTTCGGGCAGCATGGGGATGACGCGGTCGGGGAAATAGACCGAATTGCCGCGCTTCCTCGCCTCCCGGTCGAGCGCACCGCCGGGCCGGACGTAATGCGAGACGTCGGCGATGGCGACGATGGCGCGAAAGCCGCCCTTGTTGTCCTCGCTATCGTCGGGCGCAGCCCAGATCGCATCGTCATGGTCGCGTGCGTCTGCCGGGTCGATGGCGATGATCGGCACATCGCGCAGGTCTTCGCGCTTGTCCGTGGTGACCGGCAGCTTGGCCGCGAGCTCGGCCTCGTTCAGCACCGCCTCCGGGAAGACATGCGGGATGCCATGCTTTTCGATGGCGATCAGGCTGAAGCTCTTGGGGGCGAGCGGGTCGCCCAGCACTTCGGTAACGCGTACGCCCGCGCGCGGGCCCCGCCCGGTCGGCTCGGCGGAGACGAGCTGGCCTTCCTCGGCGGTGCCGACATCGGAAATGGGCGAGGAATTGCGGACCTTCTTGTCAACGGGAGCGAGCCAGAACTTGCCGCGCCCGTCCTTTTCGACAACGCCGATCAGGCCTTCGGTGCGCTGCGGCAGCTTCTTCATCGGGTGCGCGCGCCAACCTTTGGGCGTTTCCTCGGTCCGCGAGAGAATGCGGTCGCCCACCTTGAGCGCGGGCATTCCCTTGGAACCACGCCCGCGCGATTTCTCGATCACGGTCAGGCGTGGCGGCGCGGCGCCATCGTCCGGCTCCCAGTTTTCCGGGACGGCGATGGGCTCGCCATCGTCGATCTCGGTCACGCGCAGAACGGTGACCTTGGGCAAGCCGCCCATGCGATGGAAAGCGCTCTTCTTGCCGTCGATCAGGCCGTCCTCGGCCATGTCCTTCAGCAATTTCTTGAGCGCGATCTTCTCCTGCCCCTTCAGCCCGAAGGCCCTGGCGATCTCGCGCTTGCCGACCGTCGTGTCGGAGCCTTGGATGAACTCGAGCACCTGCTTCTGTGTCGGCAGGCCCTTGGGCATGTTCTTGGAGCGTTTGGCCATGTCGGGCCTCTAAACGCACGGAACCCCTGCGGCTATCCCGCTTCGGTCGATCATCCGAGGGGGATCGCGCTAATCCGCCTTCCTGCTCGGGATCAGGCCGCAGACGATGACGACGAGATAGCCGACATAGGCGACCAGGCCGAGGCCGGATTGCGACATCGCGGTTTCGTTGACCGTCTGCGAGTCACCGCTCAGCATCGCTTCGCGCATCCCGTCGACCGCCGCCACGCTGACATAGGCTGCGAACAGCGTGGTGAGGACCGGGATCACGGCGATCAGCACGGGAAGGCCAGCATCGCGCAGGCGCCGGACGAAGGACGCGATCAGGAGAAAAAGCCCGATGAGCGAGATCGCCACGCCTATCCACGCCTGGGTGCCGAGGCTGCCGGCCATGTTGCGCATCACCTCGGCCTCGACCTGCGCCTGATCCACCCCCGACGATGCCGACTGGAAGGCGCTGCCCATCGATCCTGCGGTAAAGACGATGCCAGATATCAGGCTGAGCACGAAGGTGAACGCGACGATGAACAGCACCCACCACCAGAACAGCGAACGGCTGTCGCGGCCCGAAAAATTCGTCAGATTCGCAAACCCGTTCTTGATCGCTTCGCCCATGGCACTTCCCCCTTTTGTGTGGCTAGTATGCGCGGGCCACGAAGATCCGCTCCACGGCCCTGTCGCCGGTAAAGATACACGTCCCGTCTGCCGGCGGGCCTTCGCGCGGCACGTTGCGTACGGTGAGCTTCTGCTCCTTCAGCTGTTCGACCACCTTTTCCAGCGCATCGCCCGTGGGCTTCGACCACTGGACTTCGACCCAGCCCGGATACTTGCCGTTATTGGCGAAGAAGTCGACAACCCCGTCCCATGAGTCGATTCCGCGCGCGATATTCGCATCGCGGCGTTCGGACGCTTCGCTGAACAGCGCCTGCTGGATATCGCCGAGCACGCCGGGGATGGTCTGGCCTGCAATCTCGCGGGTCGGCGCCTGCGACTTGAGCTTGCCCGTCTCCATGTCCCACAAATCGTCGCGGCGGATCATGGTGACGACGCCGTTCTCCATGTCGCGCCCCCCGACCTCGATAATGATCGGCGCACCCTTGCGGACCCAGTCCCAGCGCTTTTGCGCGGGCTTGCCCGGCTTGGTGTCGAGTAGCACGCGGACCGGCTCGCCCAGCGCGCTCTGCCCGGCGAGCGTGGCGCGCAGGCCCTCGCAGTATTCGATCAACTCCGCATCGTCGTCGTTCCCGCGCAGCATGGGCAGGATCACCACCTGCCACGGAGCGATCCGGGGCGGCACGCGCAGGCCGTCGTCGTCGCCATGCGCCATGATCACGCCGCCGATCAGACGGGTCGAGACGCCCCAGCTGGTGGTGTGCGCGAACTGCTCGCCGCCTTCCTGCGCCTGATACTTGATGCCCGAAGCCTTGGCGAAATTGGTGCCGAGGTAGTGGCTCGTACCTGCCTGCAGGGCCTTGCCGTCCTGCATCATCGCCTCGATCGACCAAGTCTCGACCGCGCCGGGGAACCGCTCATGCTCGGGCTTTTCGCCCGCGATCACCGGCAGCGCGAGGTCTTCCTCGACACAAGCACGGTAAACCTCGAGCATGGTCAGCGTGTGGTCCTTCGCCTCCTCTGCGGTGGCATGCGCGGTGTGGCCTTCCTGCCAGAGGAATTCGCTCGTGCGCAGGAACATGCGGGTGCGCATTTCCCAGCGGACCACGTTGGCCCACTGATTGAGTTTGAGCGGCAGGTCGCGCCAGGACTGCACCCAGCGCGCCATCGCATCGCCGATGATGGTTTCGGAAGTCGGCCGCACCACCAGCGGCTCTTCCAGCTTCGCCTCGGGATCGGGGATCAGCCCGCCCTTCCCGTCCGCGATCAGGCGGTGGTGCGTGACGACCGCCATTTCCTTGGCGAAACCTTCGACATGGTCGGCCTCACGCTCGAAATTGGAGAGCGGGATGAACAGCGGGAAATAGGCATTGTCGTGGCCGGTGGCCTTGATGCGATCATCCAGTAGGCGCTGGATCCGCTCCCAGATGCCATAACCCCACGGCTTGATGACCATGCACCCGCGCACCCCCGATTCCTCGGCCATCTGCCCTTCGGCAATGGCGGCCTGATACCAGGCGGCGAAATCGTCTTCGCGTTTGACGGAGAGGGCGTGGCGGATTTTGGACACGTGGGAATACCTTCGAGATGCAATTTCCGGCAGCCCTTAGCCGTTCGTCTCGAGCGAAGTCGAGAGACGTTGGCGCGACGTGTCTCGACAGGGCTCGACACGAACGGGACTAGCGAAAATTACTTCCCCAGCTCGTCGAGCTTCTTTTGCATCGCGGCCATCTGGTCGCGCATGCTGGCGAGCTCCTGCGCCGTCTCGTCCGCTGTGCTTTCGGCGCGTGCCGCGCTCTTGCTCGCGGTCTTGGCGGCACCGCCCTGCCCGGTGAGGGCATCGGTTGCCGCGCGCATCATCGCGAGGTTGGTTTCGGCCATCTTGGCGAAGGGATTGCCCGCCATGCCGCTCTGCCATGCCTCGGCGATCTTCGCCTGATTGGCGCGGAAATTGGCCATGCTGGCTTCGAGATAGCTGGGCATCATCGCCTGCATCGAATTGCCGTACATCGAGATCAGGTCGCGCAGGAAGCTGACCGGCAGCATCTGCTCGCCATTGGTTTCTTCCTCGACGATGATCTGCGTCAGGATCGCATGGGTGATGTCGTCTCCGCTCTTGGCGTCGACCACGGTGAAATCGACGCCCTCGCGCGTCATCTGCGCCAGATCGTCGAGCGTGATGTAGCTGGAGGAATGCGTGTTGTAGAGGCGCCGGTTGGCGTATTTCTTGATGACGATGGGGTCGCCTTCGGCGTATTTCTTGCTGCCCATGAGGGTATCCGCTCCGGATTAATGCTGCGCAGCATTGTGTTTAGCATCCGCAGCATTGGCAAGGCAATCCGCCTTGACGCTACGTCCGAAGCGATGGCCCAGAACCGTCAGCAATTCATACTGCGACAGCCCGCTTTGCTGCGCCGCCTCTGGCAGGCGATAGGGCACGTCGAGCCAGTCGCCGATGTCGAGCTCGGGCACATCGCCAAGATCGACCACCACCATGTCCATCGAGACCTTGCCGAGCAGCCTCAGCCGCTTCCCGCCGTGCAGGAGGAAGCCCCCGCCCCAGCTCCGCAGAAACCCGTCGGCATAGCCGAGCGATACCGTGCCCACCCGCATCGGCCCGCTGGCGGTGAATTCGCGGTTGTAGCCTACGGTATCCCCGGCATCGATCTGCGCCACATGGATGATCGCCGCCTGCGGAAAGGCGACCTGGCGGATCGTGGTTGCAAGAGCATCGCTCGGCACCCCGCCGTAGAGCGCAAGGCCGGGCCGCGTGAGGTCGCAATGATACTCGGCCCCCAGTGCGATCCCTGCGCTGTTGGCAAGGCTCGTCTCGCGGTGCGCGACCATCTTCTTCGCATTTTCGAAGGCCGCCAGCTGACTGGCATTCGCGGGTGAATCCTCGTCGGCGGAGGAGAGGTGCGACATCAGCGCCTGCACCTCGAGCGCGGCGACCGCCGGGTCGCAGAGCTGTGCGGGCGCGAGGCCGAGCCGGTTGATCCCGGTGTCGACCATCAGATCGCACGCGCCTCCGCCAGCCTCCGCCCAGACCCGCGCCTGATGCAGCGAGTTGATGACGGGGCGCACGCCGATGGCCCGTGCATACTCCGCCTCTGCCGCCGTCATCGGCCCGTGCAGCACGGACACCTGCCTAGGCGCGACATGCTGCAACAGGGGCGCAACCTCGCTCCAGTGCGCGACGAAAAAATCGCGGCATCCCGCCCCGACCAGCGCAGGCAGGCAGTTTTCGACCCCGAGGCCGTAGCAATCCGCCTTCACTGCCGCCCCCGCGCGGGCGGGGGTGGAGAGATCGTTCAGCGCGCGCCAGTTCGCGGCGAGCGCGCCCGTGTCGATCGCCAGGCGAAGCGTTGGCGGGGGCGGTTCGGCTGGAGAATCGGGTTGCGCGGTCACCGGTCCTCGAAATCACGCGGCGGGCCTCCGGGCAAGCCAAACCATGCGACGACGATCCCGAAAGCGACCACGATCCACGTATACCACAACCCGGCGTAGATATCCCCGGTGCGCGCCACGATGATCCCGGCGATCAACGGCAGGAACCCGCCGAGGTAACCCGCGCCGATGTGATAGGGGATCGACATGGAGGAATAGCGGATCTGCGGCGGGAACATTTCCGACAGGAGCGCGGCCACTGATCCGTAGGTCAGCGCGGAGAGCATCCCCATCACCAGCAGCAGGGCGACGATGCCGAGGATGTTCGCCATCGGCGGTGTCTGGGTGCTGAAATCGAAGCCGTACCCGGCCAGGCTGGCGCGCACGTCCTCGCGCAGCGCACCGCTGTCCTCGAACTCGGGAAGCGGAATCGCCTCGCCGCCCACTGTCAGACCCAATGTCTCACCCTCGATCAGATCGTAGCGGACCCCGCTGGTCGTGAGCACGTCGAGCAGCTTGCCGCACTCGCTCTGTTCGCGCCCGAACAGTTCCGCGAAGGGATCGGGGGTGCACTCCTGCCCCGTCACCACCACCGGCGAGCGTTCTGCCGCTTCGGCGAGCCCCGGATTGGCGAGCGCGCCCATACCCCAGAAGACCGGAAAGAGCAGGATCAGCGAAAGCCCGGCGCCAAGGATGATCGGCAGCTTGCGCCCGATCCTGTCCGACCAGCGGCCGACCACGACATAGAAGCTCATCGAAATCACGCCCGCTGCCAGCAGCATCCACTCGACCACGGTCTCGTCGACCCGCATCGGCCCGCGCAGGAAGGAGAGTCCGCTGAAGAAGGCGGTGTACCAGATCGTCGTTAACACGCCGGTAATCCCGAACAGCGCCACGAAGATGCGGCGCTTGTTGCCCGGAAAGGTGAAGCTTTCGACGAAGGGATTGCCCGCCGTCTCGCCCGCTTCCTTCATCGCGACGAAGACCGGGCTCTCCGACAGTTTGAGCCGCATCCACAGCGAGATCAGCAGAAGGATGATCGAGAGCAGGAAGGGCACGCGCCAGCCCCAGGCCGCGAAATCGTCTGCGGGAATCAGCCAGCGGCACGCGATCACGACCGCGATAGAGAGGGCGAAGCCGCCGACGACGCTCGCCTGGATGAAGGCGGTGTAGAAGCCGCGTTTCTCGGGCGGGGCGTGCTCCGCCACATAGATCGCCGCGCCGCCATACTCGCCGCCCAGAGCCAGCCCCTGCAGGATGCGCAGGGCGATGACGATGATCGGTGCCGCGAGCCCGATGGTCGCCGCGCTCGGGATCAGGCCGACCCCGGCGGTCGCGATGCCCATCAGGGTGACGGTGACGAGGAAGGTATATTTGCGCCCCAGCCGGTCGCCGAGGAAGCCAAACAGGATCGCGCCGAGTGGGCGAAAGCCGAAGCCGACCGCGAAGCCTGCCCATACGAGCAGGATTTGCAGCGTCTCGTTCCCGGCGGGGAAGAACGCCGCGCCGATCAGCCCGGCAAGCGTGCCGTAGATGAAGAAATCGTACCATTCGAAGATGGTGCCTGCCGAACTCGCCGCGATGACGAGGCGGATTTCCCTGTCGGTTGGCTCACGCGTGGTGCCCGCCGTATCGGCTGCGCTCATCTCAGATTTCCCCTCCGTTTTCGTCGGGGTCTAGCGCGGCTGCGGCTCCTTGCAAAGCGCGTCGACTGCAGCCCGCCAGGGCAGGAGGATGGCTCCGTGGCGACCGGGGAAATCGCGTGCGGGGGCAAGCGCGCCGATACCGGGCCAGCGGGGCAGCGTCTCACCGCCCTCCAGCCACGTCTCGATCTCGCCCAGCGCGGCGAGCATCTCCTCGGCCCCCCTGCCCCTCGCCTCGCGCGCGAAGATCGCCGCTGCCGCCTGCCCGATCGCGCAGGCGGAGACCGAAAGGCCCAGCGTGTCGACGCGGCCTTCGGGGTCGAGCGCCAGATCGACCGTCAGTGTCCCGCCGCAGGTGCGCGAGCGAGCTTCGGCGCGGGCATGGGGCGACGGCAGGCGCGGATAGTCCGCCAGTTCGACCGCGAGGCCGAGGATTTCAGGGGTGTAGAGCTTGCTCATGCGCGCGCTTACTCGGAGGCGGACTCGCTCGTCACGGGGCGGTCGCCCTCGCCCCCGTCATCGCCATCCTCGGCGCGCAGGGCCGAGCGGCGTTCCTGGATATAGCCGACCATCGCCTCCGCCCCGGCATTGATCGAAGGATAGGTGCGCGCGGTCACGATCCAGCTCGGGCGGCCCTGATAGCCCCAGACCTGATCGTAACCGAGCACCAGCAGCGCGAAGGCCACGACCACGATGATCGCGCCTTTCAGCGCGCCGAAGCCGAAGCCGAGCACGCGGTCGAGCGGGCCAAGCAGGGATTCGCGCGCCTTCCCGCCGACCAGCGACGCGATCAGCTTCATCGCCGCATAGGGGATCAGCAGCAGCAGCGCGAAAGCGAGGATGGCGGAGGTGGTGGGCGTGCCGATGCGCGGCTCGATGAACTGGTGCAGCGGGGTATGCAGGTTCTGGATCGCCAGAATCGCGAGGATCCACGCCGCGAGCGACAGCACCTCCTGAACGAAGCCGCGCATGAAGCCGCCCGCAGCCGCGACCGCGACGATCAGCAGTACGATAATGTCGAACCCGGTCATTGCGTTCAGTGTACCACGGTTTTGCTATCGCATCACGCGATCGACCAACTGGCTGAGCTGCCTAAATTCACCGAATTGAATGCCGAGTGAAGCCTTTTCTTCCCGGCTCGGGCCATAGGCGCTCTCGAAACCCAGCTTGGCCGCTTCGCGCAGCCGCAGCCCCGCATGGGCGACCGGGCGGATTTCACCCGCCAGCGAGACCTCGCCGAACCAGACCGAGCGATCGGGCAAGGGCCTGTCGGCGAGCGCGGAAACGAGCGCAGCGGCCACGGCGAGGTCGGCGGCAGGGTCGGCCAGCCGATACCCGCCCGCGACATTGAGGTAGACCTCCGCCGCGCTGAAATTGAGCCCGCAACGCGATTCGAGCACCGCCAGCAACATAGCGAGCCGGCCATTGTCCCACCCCACCACCGCGCGGCGCGGGGTCGCGCCCGATTGCAGCCGTACGATCAGCGCCTGGATCTCGACCAGCACGGGCCGTGTGCCCTCCATCGCCGGGAACACCGCGCTGCCCGCCAGCGGTGCATCGCGGCCCGACAGGAACAGCATCGAAGGGTTCTCGACCTCCTCCAGCCCCTCGGTCGCCATCGCGAACACGCCGATCTCGTCGACCGCGCCGAAGCGGTTCTTGAGCGCGCGAAGGATACGATACTGGTGGCTGCGCTCCCCCTCGAAGCTCATCACCACGTCGACCATGTGTTCGAGCACGCGGGGCCCCGCGATATTGCCGTCCTTGGTAACGTGGCCGACCAGCACCAGCGCGCTGCTGCGCTCCTTGGCGTAGCGGATCAGCTCGAACGCGCAGCCGCGCACTTGGCTGACCGTGCCCGGCGCGCCTTCGATCGTGTCCGAATACATCGTCTGGATCGAATCGACGACCAGCAGGTCGGGCGGATCGCCCGCGCCGAGCGTGGTCAGGATATCGCGTACATTGGTGCTGGAAGCGAGGCGAACCGGCGTATCGGCCAGCCCCAGCCGCTCGGCCCGCAGGCGCACCTGCGCGGAGGCTTCCTCGCCGCTGACATAGACGACATCGCCGCCCGCCTTCGCCACCGCGCCAGCGGTCTGCAGCAGCAGGGTCGATTTGCCGATACCGGGATCGCCGCCGATCAGGATCGCCGCGCCCGGCACCAGCCCGCCGCCCAACGCGCGGTCGAATTCCTTCAGCCCTGTCGTGGCGCGCTTCGGCGGTTCGACCGCTTCGGAAAGCGAGACGAATTCCAGTCGCCGCCCGCCTCCCGAAAGATCGTGCTTCTGGCTGAACACGGTCGCGGGTGCATCTTCCACCAACGTGTTCCATTCCGAGCAGTCCGCGCACTGCCCCTGCCAGCGCGAGGCGACAGAGCCGCAATTCTGGCAGACGTAGCGTTTCTTGGGCTTGGCCATAGGCGGTGGGCCTAGGCAGAACATTTGCGGAACGCAAGTTGCGTTCTGCCCCCCTTCCCCGCTATTGATGTCGTATGCGCCAGAAAGAACTGCGGATCGGCCTGGTTTGCTACGGTGGGGTCAGCCTTGCCGTTTACATGCACGGCGTGACCAAGGAAGTGTGGAACCTCGCTCGCGCCAGCCGCGGCTTTCACGGCGGCGCGCGTCCCGCAGGCGGCGTGGCCGGGGCCTACCGCGAATTGCTCGACATGCTGGCCGAGAAGCACGAATTGCGGCTTCGCGTCCTGCCCGACATCCTGAGCGGAGCGAGCGCGGGCGGGATCAACGCGGTGTTCCTTGCCCAGGCGATCCATTCGGGCCGCTCGCTCGAACCGCTGACCGACCTGTGGCTCGACAATGCCGATATCGACCGGCTGACCGCCGAGGATGCGCGTATGGGCTGGCGCTTCGCCAAGTTCTGGGCGCAGCCGATAGCCAATTTCGTGCTCCAGCGGCCAGGCAATCTGGTGTCCGAAAGCGTGGCGCCCGAGACCCGCGACGAAGTGCGCGAGAAGGTCTCGCGGCTGGTGCGCGGGCGCTGGTTCCAGCCCCCGTTCTCGGGCGAGGCCATGTCGCGCATGCTGGTCGAGGCGCTGGAGGCGATGGACGGCGCGCTGGCCGACGGCCCCCTGCTCCCGCCCGGCCATCCGATCGACCTCTATGTGCCGACGACGGATTTCCACGGCTATCTCGCCCGGTTGCGGCTCCACAGCCCGCCGGTGGTGCAGGAGAGCGAGCACCGTATGCCGATCGGCTTTTCCGCCAAGACACCGGAAGTCGCAGGCGCATGGCTGGCCAACCCGCTGGAGCTCGCCTTCGCCGCGCGTGCCACGGCGAGCTTCCCCGGCGCGTTCCCGCCACTGCAGGTGGGCGAGATCGACGCGCTGGCCGACGAAGTCGGCCGTTCGTGGCGGACCCGCGAGAACTTCCTGCAGCGGATCATGCCCGCCCATTTCGATGACGGATCGGTCGAGGGCGTCTCGCTGATCGACGGATCGGTGCTGGTCAATCGGCCGTTCGAGGGCGCGATCGATGCGCTGCGCGGTCGCCCGGCGGTGCGCGAGGTGGAACGGCGCTTCGCCTATATCGACCCCCGGCCCGACCGTTACCAGCGCGACCCGGACCGCAAGCATGCAGCGGTCGGCTTTTTCGAGAATATCTTCGGCTCGCTCTCCACCCTGCCGCGCGAGCAACCGATCCGCGACAATCTGGAGATCATCGCCGAACAGTCCCGCCGCGCCGCGCGGTTGCAATCGATGATCGCCGAACTGCGCCCGCAGGTGGAAGCCGCGGTCGAAAAGCTGTTCGACCGGACGGTGTTCTTCGACCGGCCCACGCCCCGGCGGCTCGCCAACTGGCGGCAGAAGGCGCAGCAGGCTGCGGCCGAACAGGCGGGCTATACCTTCGCGGGCTATGCCGAGCTGAAGTTCGTCGGGATCCTCGATCGGCTGGCCGAGCTCGTGCGCAAGGCCGCCCCCAAGGAAGCCGAACCCGATACCCAGATCATCGCCGCGCGGCTGCGCGATGCCTTGCGCGAACGCGGGCTCGAAAGTCTCGTCGAACCCGGCGCGGGTGCGAGCAAGGAGGCGATCGACTTCTTCCGCAGCTTCGACCTCGCCTTCCGCATTCGCCGTCTGCGCCTGCTCGCCCGGCGAACCGCGCGCGACTGGGAGGCGGACCCGGAAATTCCCAACGACGCGCTCGATATGGCGCGCGAGGGAATCTACACGATCCTGGCCGACTATTTCGAGCGCGACGGGGTCGAGCCGCTGGGCAGCAAGTTCAAGGGGCTGGCGCGCGAGGCGATCGAGAATCCGGGCGCGGTGCTCGATCACGTGGCCGAAAAACGCAACCTGCAGGAACTGGACCTGAAGGCGGAGACCGCGCTGGCCGAGGCGCTGAGCAACATGCCGCGCAACCTGCGACGGCGGATGATGTACGCCTATCTCGGCTTTCCGTTCTACGACGTGGCCACCCTGCCCATCCTCGGCACGCAGGGGATGAACGAGTTCGAGCCGGTCAAGGTCGACCGGATCAGCCCCGAGGACGCGCAGGCAATCCGCGAAGGCGGCGCTGCGGCCACCTTGCGCGGGATCGAATTCTACGATTTCGGCGCGTTCTTCAGCCGCGCCTATCGCGAGAACGACTATCTGTGGGGGCGCCTGCACGGATGCGAACGGCTGATCGACATGGTGCTGTCGACCAGTGACCAGCCGGTGCCGTTCGAGGAGCGCCGCGACATCCTGCGCCACGCGTTTCTCGCGATTATCGACGAGGAATATGCGGCGAAGCGCTGCGACGAGCGATCGCTGGTGGTATTGCGCGGCGAGATCGAGACGCGGCTCTCGGCCTAGAACAAAGCGCTATCAACCTGCCTCGATCCCGTTCGCCGTTGGGCCTCCCGGCCCTTCTACGAATCCAACAGGCTCGGGACGAGCGGACTGCCTTGAGACGCGACTGTCCTAGGCCCCGAAGGCATCCTTGATCTTGTCGAAGAAGCCGCGGCTTTCCGGGCATTCATCGCCTGTCTCGGTCTCGCGGAATTCCTCGAGGATCTCGCGCTGCTTCTTGGAGAGCTTGGTCGGCGTCTCGACCGTGATCTCCGCCACCAGATCGCCGCGCCCGCGCCCCTGCAGCACCGGCATGCCCGCGCCGCGACGGCGCAGCTGCTTGCCCGACTGGATGCCGGCGGGAATGTCGATCGTGTTGGTCGACCCGTCGAGGTCCGGAATTTCCACCTTGCCGCCCAGCGCCGCGGTGGTGAAGCTGATCGGCACCCGCGCGATCAGGTTCGATCCCTCGCGCGCGAACACCGCGTGCGGGCGGATATGGATGAAAATGTAGAGATCGCCCGACGGCGCGCCGCGCGGCCCCGCCTCGCCCTTGCCCGAGAGGCGGATACGCGTTCCGGTATCGACGCCCGGCGGAATATCGACCGAGAGCGATTGCGGCGCATCGACCCGCCCGTCGCCGCGGCAGTTGCGGCACGGGCTTTCGATCACCTCGCCGCGTCCGTGGCAATTGGGGCATGGCCGCTCGACCACGAACAGACCCTGCTGCGCACGAACCTTGCCGTAGCCCGCACAGACATTGCAGCTACGCGTGCCGGTGCCCGGCTCCGCGCCGGTGCCCGTGCACACATCGCATTGCTGCGAGACCTCGATCTCGATCGTGGTCGACTTGCCGTGGAAGGCGTCTTCCAGCGTGATCTCGAGATCGTAGCGCAGGTCCGCTCCGCGCCGCGCGCTCTGGCGCATGCCGCCGAAGGCACTGCCGAAAATCGTCTCGAAAATATCGCCGATATCGCCGAAGTCGGCGTGGTGGCCACCACCACCGCCGCCCTGCTGGAAAGCGGCATGGCCGTACTGATCGTAAGCCGCGCGCTTCTGCGGATCCTTCAGGACTTCATAAGCCGCGCCGACCGCCTTGAAGCGGGCCTCGGCCTCGGCGTCGCCCGGATTGCGATCGGGGTGATACTGCATCGCCATCTTGCGATAGGCGGATTTGATCTCGCCCGCGTCGGCACCGCGCGACACGCCAAGCAATTCATAAAGATCGGTTTCGGAAGCCATTACCTAGAAATTCGCCGCAACACACAAAGGAAGTGCCGCGCAAACCCGAAAGTCTGCGCGGCACCCGTATTCCACACGCCGGATCAGGCCCGGCCCGCTTCGCCGCTGTCGCCTTCGCTACCGGCGCTATCGTCGACTTCGGAGAACTCGGCATCGACGACGTCTTCGTCCTCGGCCTGGGCCGAAGCGCCGTTTCCGGTGCCCGGATCGCCCGCGCCGGCGGCCTGCTCCTGCTCGTAGATCTGCTGGCCCATCTTCATGGCCACTTCGGTCAGCGCCTGCGCCTTCGCGTTGATCGCGTCGACATCGTCGCCTTCGAGCGCGGTCTTCGTCTCGGCGATGGCCGCCTCGACATCGGACTTGAGCGATGCGTCGATCTTGTCGCCGTTCTCTTCGAGCTGCTTCTGCGTCGCATGGACCAGGTTGTCCGCCTGGTTGCGGGCTTCGGCAGCCTCGCGGCGCTTCTTGTCCTCTTCGGCGAAGCGCTCCGCGTCCTTGACCATCGATTCGATGTCGTTCTCGGACAGGCCGCCCGAGGCCTGGATGCGGATCTGCTGTTCCTTGCCCGTGCCCTTGTCCTTGGCGGACACGTTGACGATGCCGTTGGCGTCGATGTCGAAGGTGACTTCGACCTGCGGCACGCCGCGCGGTGCGGGCGGAATGCCGACCAGATCGAACTGGCCGAGCAGCTTGTTGTCCGCCGCCATCTCGCGCTCGCCCTGGAACACGCGGATCGTCACCGCCTGCTGGTTGTCCTCGGCGGTCGAATAGACCTGGGTCTTCTTGGTCGGGATCGTCGTGTTGCGGTCGATCATCTTGGTCATGATCCCGCCCAGCGT
>PAVA01000077.1 GCA_002712945.1 Citromicrobium sp. | reverse complement strand
GCACAACGTTCATTTCCTGCTGACCTCGGCGCAGATGATGGGCGATCTGCACACCATCGTCACCCAGTCGGCCAAGCTCGAACGGATCCTCGATGTCGAGACGGGCCGCGACCTCTACTGGGTCCAGGCGATCTATGCTGCGCCCTACTTCGCCTATGCCGAATATGGCTCACCCGATGCGATCCTCGCGCGCACGGCGAGCGAGCACCCGCTCGAGTATGTCGAAGCGATGCGCCACTATGCGCGCGCGGTCGCTTTCGCACAGACCCGGGATGGCGAGGCATTCAATGCCGAGATCGCGGCGATGGAAGCGCTGATCAAAACGCCTGTCATCGCAAAGATGGACGCCAATTTCTTCCCCGCGAGCTCGATCCTCGGGGTAGCGGTCGCAGTGGCGAAGGGGCGCGAGGCGATGGCGGATGCGCGGTCCGAAGAGGCCATCGCGCATTTCACCCGCGCCACCGAGCTGCAGCAGGTCATCCCCTATAGCGAGCCGCCCTTCTGGTATTACCCGGTCGAGCAGTCACTGGGGGCGGCATACTTTCAGGCGGGACGGTACGAGGATGCGCGGCAGGCCTTCCGCGCCGCACTGCTCGCCGCGCCGAACGGCGCGCTGGCGCTCTACGGGCTCGAACAGACCGAGCGGAAGCTGGGCCACCGGCTCGAAGCGCAGGCGGCGAAAATGGCGTTCGACAAGGTCTGGCGCGGGGAAGATGCCTGGCTGTCGATGGAGCGGTTGTAGGGGCTAGACCACCCCATTGCATTGAACCCGGTCGAAGTGTCCGGCCACCGGATCGAAAACAATCTCAATCTGCGCGCAGCCCCCATCATACATCGATGGCAATTCGCCAGGGCTGGCAAACCAACGTGACTGATTCGCTTCGCCAAATGTTGCGGCAATCCGTTCATCCATCTCCCGCATGTCCTTGATCTCGTCCTCGGTACATGGACGGAGTTCAGAATCTTCGGTCATCGCCGAGCAGCCGGCATCTATGCTGTCATCGTCAAGAACCGGATGCGGCAGAACATAGTGCGCCACGATCGTCCCGTCGGATTGTCTGGCGTAGTTGCGAGAATACGCATCGAGAGGGGATGCCCCATCGGGAAGTGCGACGAGCTGCTCGATCCGGGCCATGATGGCCCGTTGTTCGCCCACTTCCGGCGGCGCGGCATTGCACGAAGCAAATCCGAGCGTGGCCGCCGCCGGAAGCAGAACCAGTCGCAGCACACCCTCACCCGCCCTTGCGGCTGGCCTCCACTGCGGCCAGCACATCCTCCGGCCAGGTCACCTGCGTCTGGGTCTGCGGGTTAAACACGTCGCCCTGATACTGAGCCGCCTCGGCTGCCGCGATTTCCTCCGCGGTGAGGAATTCGCTCGGCTCGAGCGCGAAGACGTCGAGCCCGCGGGCGATCTCGGTCGCGTAGATGCGGCCATTGTACCAGTAGGCCGACCAGTAGCCGCCGGTGACGAGCTGGTCCTCGTCCACCGGGCCGCGATCGAAATAGGCGATCTCCACCGGATTGGCGGCGTCGGTGAAGTCGATCACCGAAATCCCGCCCTGATACCATGCCTGGACGAAGATATCGCGCCCCGGCACGGGGATGATCGATCCGTTATGCGCGACGCAGTTCTCCTTGTCGCCCTGCGGCGCGGGCAGCTTGTAGAGGCTCTCGAACGAGAGCTTGCCGTCCTTTAGCGAATAGATCGCGTCGGCGCCCCACTCGCGCGGGTCGCCCGCCTGGCAGCGCGGACGGCCGCCCCCGCCCCATTCGTCGGTGAACAGCACCTTGGTGCCATCGTTGTTGAAGGTCGCCGAGTGCCAGTAGGCGAAGCCCTTGTCGGTCACGTCGTCGATCCGCTTGGGCGCGGTCGGCTCCGAAATGTCGAGGATGATGCCATTGCCCGAGCACGCGCCTGCCGCGATATTGAGCGAGGGGAACACGGTGATGTCGTGGCACTGGTTGGTAACGTAGGTTTCCTGGGTGCCCTCGCCATGGTCGCCCCCGCGCCACAGACCGGCGATCTGGCCATCCTTTGCGAAGACGCGCGGGGAATCGACGATCAGCGCATCGGCGGGCCGGGCCAGCGGAATCTCGATCACGTCGATGCTGAACAGCGCGGTCTCGTCGCCCGCGCTGTCGAAGCAGCCTTCGAGTTCCTCGTCGTCGCGCACGTAGCTGGTGCCCGAATTATAGACCACGATCCGGCGCTCGTCGGCCGAGACGACCGAGTGCGTGTGGCTGCCCCGGCAGGTCTGCACCTGGCCGACCTGGCGCGGATTGGTGATGTCGGAGATGTCGAAGATGCGCAGGCCCCGGAAACGATCCGCGCTGACCCGGCCCTCGACACCCTGCAGCCCGCAATCGACGCGGGCGCGGCTGTCCTGCACGCTCATGATGAGGATATCGCCGACGATCGAGACGTCGCCCTGCCCGCCCGGACACACGACCGAGCTGACGAGTGTGGGCACGCCGTCCTCGCCGAGGCGATAGGCGTTCCAGCCGTGGTAATTGCCCGCCACCAGCAGATCGCCCGAGAAGGCCATGTCGGTATTGGCGAAGCTGAGCAGCGAGCCGCGCTGGCCGAAGCGGTCCTTGCTCTCCTCGTCCTCGTCCGCCTCGCGCGGATCGGGCCGGGTCGCATCGGCGAGCACGGCCTCCTCTTCGCCCTCGTCCTCCTCGGCCTCCTCGCTCTCCTCTTCTTCATCCACGATACGCGGCTGCAGCTGCGCCGGGTTGGCCGGATCGAAGAAGCCGGTCGGCTTGGGCATTGCGGTGACAAGGCGCAGGTTGGAAATCGCCTCGCCCGCGTCGCGGAAACCGGGCGAGAGCGTGGCGCGCGGATCGGCAGAAAGCTTCGCGCCGACCGCATTCAGCCGCTCGATCTCGCCCTGCTGCTCGGTCTTGATGTCGTTGACGAACTCGAACATCACCGGGTCGTAGGCGGTGCCGGGCTGGCGCAGCAGATCGTCCACCATGTCGATCGCACCGCGGTGGTGCCGGGTCATCAACTCGATGAAAAAGGCGTCGAACTCGCTGCCGGTCAGGGTGGCGAGCCGGGCCAGCTGATCGGGCGTGGCCATGCCCATCGCGGCCATGTGCTCGGCATGGCTCATCCCGCCCATGTTCGCATGGCTCATCTGGACCGGTTGGCCGCGCGAGGTGAGCCATTCGCGCATGAAGGCGATCTCGTCGTCCTGCCCGGCCTCGATCCGCCCGGCGAGCGCGATGACATCCTCGTTGCTCGTCCGCTCCTCGACCAGCGCGGTCATTTCCAGCGCCTGCGTATGGTGCGGGATCATCATCTGCATGAAGCGCGCATCGGCGGGCGTGAACACGGTCCCGGCCAGCTTGGTCGCATCCTCGGCGGCGAGCGTGCGATTTTCCGATCCCGGAGCGCCCGGCTGGATGATCGGCGCGTCCTGCGCGGCGAGCGGCGCGGCCAAAGTCGATGCAAGGGCAAGGAGGCTGCCGGTGGCGGCCAGAGCGCGGATCGTCATGATGTTTCTCCTGTTTGGAACGAACTTACCGCTTTTGCCCGCACAGGGAAGGGGCGGATTTTTCGCGGGCACCACGCAACATTTCGCGCGTCCGTGTGTTGGTTCGGCAAAGGAGAGATGCCCTATGAAATTACCGCATAACGCCCACGTCGCCGTCGTCGACGGCAATCGCTTCATGCTCCTGCGCAATAGCGGCAAGCCGTTCGAGCCGAAGCTGGAGATGGTCGAGCAACCCGATCTCGATCCGAGCAATTTCAGCGCGGGCGTGCGCCACCAGGACGATGTCAGCCAGCGGACCGGCGCGACCGATCTGAACGAGCTGGCGCATGGCGCAGCGGTTGCCGAATGGCTCAATGCCAAGGCGGTCTCGGGCGAGCTTTCGCAGCTGATGGTCCTGGCCGATCCTAAGACGCTGGGCGAGATGCGGCGGCATTATCATACCGAGCTGGAGAAGGCGCTGGTGGGCGAAATCGACAAGACCCTGACCGGCGAACCGCTTGAAAAGATTGCCACCGTGATCGCCGAGAGCTGAATTTGCGCGCCGGTTCCCTCGGCCTGTCGCAGGATTTGTGCGATCGGTCGTGCCAATCTCGCGCAACCCTCCTTTTATGCTTGAGCCCGCGTTAAGCTCGCGCATTAATGATGCGAACACGAGCAACAGTCTATGGACGGGGTCATGCTTAGGAAACTCGGGTCGACATTCGCACTGGCGCTGGCAGCCGCCGCACTCCCCCTCTCGCCCGCCTCGGCGCAGCAGGTTTCGCTGGAGGCCCAGTTCGACAGCATGCTCGGCACCGAGGTGCGGGCGCCGCAAAGTTTCGAGGCGGTTTACGATTCGCAGTTCGAGCGGCAGATCGCGACCCTCGCCGATGGCTCGCAGGGGCGAATCGGGGTCTACGCGGTCGACCTCGCCACGGGTGAGGAAATCGGCATTCTTGCCGATCAGCGCTTCCCGATGGCCAGCACCAGCAAGGTGGCGATCGCCGCGACCTTCCTTGCCGGTGTCGACCAGGGGCGCTGGAGCCTGTCGAGCGAGTTCGAGCTGCCGGGCCGCGGGACCTATATTTCGGGGCGCGAACACCTCGACCTGATGATTACCCGCAGCTGCAACGACTGCACCGACGCCCTGCTCAAGGCCGTGGGCGGGCCGCGCGCGGTCAATGCGTGGATGCGGCAGGTCGCGGGGATTTACGATTTCGAGCTGACCCGCGACATCGCGACCCTCGTGCGCGAGGACGGGCGGATCGATCCGGCCTCGCAGATCGCCTTCGAGGACAGCGCCACGCCGCGCGCAATGGGCCAGCTTCTCGCCGGGATTTACCAGGGCAAGTGGCTCAGCGCCTATTCGCGTCAGGTACTCATGAACGCGATGTCGGGGACCGTTACCGGCAAGCGGCGGATGACCTCGGCGCTGCCCGACAGCGCCAACCTCGCGCACAAGACCGGCACGCTGAGCCGCACCGCAAGCGATATCGGCATCTTCTTTACACCCGATGGTCGCCCGATCGCCGCCGCGATCTACGTGACCGGCCAGAGCCCGTCGATGGCGGTCGAAAATGGCAACCGCTCGCAGAAGCTGGCTGCGCGTGCCTCGCGCGACGAGCGGATCGCATCGATCACCGGGGCGCTTTATCGCGGCTTCGGACAGCGCCGCCCGGTCGACGGGCGCGTATGGGCCTCGGCGGACTACGGCTCGGGCGGTCAGTAACCCCACCTTCTACCGACATGAAAAAAGGGCGGCGCCGCGAGGCACCGCCCTTCTTTTTGGGTTCCGAAGAACGCCGCGCGATTAGTCGGCAGCGGCTTCTTCTTCGGTTTCGCCTTCGACGTCGGCTTCGACTTCGGTGGCTTCTTCTTCGGCTTCGGCGGTCGCATCGTCGAGGGCTTCACCGGTTTCGGCGGCGCCTTCTTCCATTTCTTCGCCGACGGCGTCGAGGTTGGCTTCGGTGTCGGCGGCGGCGCCTTCGACGGTGTCTTCAGCCGATTCCTCGGTGGTTTCCGAGCAGGCGGCGAGGCCGAGAGCCGAAACGGCGATGGCCGAAGCGAGAACGATCTTGCGCATAATGTTGGTCCTTTTCAAAATGACCCTGCCGCGGTTCGACGCGGCCGGTTGAAACCCCCTCCTGGGCGGCTTCTGATTCGTAGATAATGGCGAGAATGTGGCATGGCAAGCCCAATTTGGGCAGGAGACCATTTTTTCGCCCTTATCCGGACATTTTTCACGGATCGTGCAGGCCCCGATCATGCAGGGCTGACGGGCCCATGGGCCGCTGCTAGCAGAGGCCATGGCCGACAAGCAGCACCTCTATCTCGTCGATGGCTCCGCCTACATCTTCCGCGCATACCACCGCCTGCCCCCACTGACGAATCCGCAAGGCACGCCGGTCGGCGCGGTCTACGGCTACACGACGATGCTGTGGAAGCTGGCCGAGGATCTCGACAAGGCCGAGGGTCCGACTCACCTTGCGGTGATCTTCGACAAGGACAGCCGCAGCTTCCGCAACGAGATCTACGACCGGTACAAGGCCAACCGGCCCGAGCCGCCCGAGGATCTGCGCCCGCAATTCTCGCTGATCCGCGATGCGACCCGCGCCTTCTCGCTCCCCTGTATCGAGGAGCCCGACGTCGAGGCGGACGATATCATCGCCTCCTACGCGCGCACCGCCGCAGCGCAGGGCTGGGATGTCACCATCGTATCGTCCGACAAGGATCTGATGCAGCTGGTCTCCACCAGCGAGGCGGGCGGCAGCATCGACATGCTCGACACGATGAAGAATGCACGCATCGGGCCGGACGAGGTGCGCGAGAAGTTCGGCGTGCCACCCGAACTGGTGGGCGACGTGCTCGCCCTGATGGGCGATTCGGTCGACAATATTCCCGGCATCTACGGGGTCGGGCCCAAGACCGCGACCAAGCTGATCCAGGATCACGGATCGCTCACCGCGGCGCTGGATGCGGCGGCGGAGATGAAGAAGAGCAAGCTCAAGGAGCGCCTGATCGAGCATCGGGCCGATGCCGAGCTCAGCCGCGTGCTGGTGACGCTGAAGGAAGACTGCCCGCTTCCGATGCCGATCGAGGATATGAAGCTGTCCGCCATTCCGCCCGAACCGCTGACCGCCTTCCTGCGCGAGCACGGGTTCACCAGCCTGCTGCGACGGCTCGAAGGCGGCGGCAGCGCGCCCGGCCCGACCACCCAGCTTCACCCGGCCAAGCCGCAGAACGCCGGTGCCGCCCATGCTCCCGAGGGCAATCGCCAGCCGCTGCCCGATTATCCGGCCATCGACCGCAGCGCATACGAATGCGTGCGGAGCGTCGAGGCGCTGGACAAATGGATCGAGAGGGCGTTCAGCGCCCGCCTCGTCGCGGTCGACACCGAAACCAGCGATCTCGACTGCATGCTGTGCGATCTCGTGGGCGTGAGTCTGGCCACCGGCCCGAACGAGGCCTGCTACATCCCGCTCGCCCATTACAGCTCGGACGGGGGCAGCGACGACATGTTCGCCGACAAGCCCGAGCAGATCGCGCTCGACGTCGCGCTGGCGAAGCTCAGGCCGCTGCTGGAGAGCGATGCCGTCCTGAAGGTCGGCCAGAACATCAAGTACGACGTCAACGTGCTCGCGCAGCACGACATCGCGGTCGCGCCGATCGACGACACGATGATCATCAGCTTCGCGCTCGATGCCGGCCGCTCGCAGGACGGGATCGGGGGCGGACACGGGATGGACGAGCTGGCCCAGCGCCACCTCGGCCACACCTGCCTGACTTTCAAGGAGATCTGCGGGACGGGCAGGAAGGCGATTCCCTTCGGCGCGGTGCCGCTGGACCGCGCGACCGAATACGCCGCCGAGGATGCGGATGTGACCTGGCGGCTCTACAAACACCTCAAGCCCCGCCTCCCCATCGAGGGCGGGACGCGAATTTACGAACGCGTCGACCGTCCGCTTATCCCCGTGGTCGCCGGAATGGAGCGGCACGGGATCAAGGTCGACCGCGAAAGGCTGGCCGGCCTGTCCGAACGCTTCGCCACCGAAACCGCGCGCCTCGAAGGCGAAATCCACGGCATCGCAGGCCAGGAATTCGCGGTCGGCAGCCCCAAGCAGCTGGGCGAAATCCTGTTCGACAAGATGGGCTACAAGGGCGGCAGGAAGGGCAAGAGCGGGCAATATTCGACCGATCAGGCGATGCTCGAAAAGCTTGATGCCCAAGGCGCGCCGATCGCCACGAAAGTTCTCGAATGGCGCCAGCTGGCCAAGCTCAAGTCGACCTATACCGATGCCCTGCAACAGGCGATCAATCCGCGCACCAGCCGGGTCCATACCAGCTACAGCCTCACCGGCGCGCAGACCGGGCGGCTCAGTTCGACCGACCCGAACCTGCAGAACATCCCGATCCGGACCGAGATCGGCCGCGAAATCCGGCAGGCCTTCGTCGCCGAGCCGGGCAATGTCCTGCTCGCGGCGGACTATTCGCAGATCGAGTTGCGGCTGGCCGCGCACATGGCCGATGTCGCCCCCTTGCGCGAAGCCTTCGAGGCGGGCGAGGACATCCACAACCGCACCGCGCTGGAAATGTTCGGCGCCGTGGATCGTGAGACCCGCGCGCGCGCCAAGACGATCAACTTCGCGATTCTCTACGGTATTTCGCGCTGGGGCCTCGCGGGGAGGCTCGGCATCGAAGCGGAGGAAGCGCAGGCGCTGATCGACACCTATTTCGCGCGCTTCCCCGGCATCCAGCGCTATATCGTCTCGACGCTCGAGACCGTGCGCGAGCGCGGCTATTCGGAGACGCTGTTCGGCCGCAAGACCTGGTTTCCCCGGATCAATTCGAAGAACCAGGCCGAGCGCCAGGGGAGCGAGCGCGCCGCGATCAACGCGCCGATCCAGGGCACCAGCGCGGACATCATCAAGCGCGCGATGGCCCGGATGGTCCCCGCCCTCGCCGATGCCGGGCTCAATCCCGGCGCCGCGGATGGCGTGCGCATGCTGCTGCAGGTGCATGACGAACTGGTGTTCGAGCTGCCCGAAACGCTCGTCGAGACAGCCTCCCCCGTGATCGAGCGCGTGATGGCCGAGGCGGCGACTCCGGCCGTCGAACTGTCGGTTCCGCTCGGCGTCGAGATCGGCACCGGGCAGAGCTGGGACGACGCGCATTGACCATGCCGAAGCGCGCTCTGCCCAGGCCCGTGCCCTTCGGCGTCTTCATCCGCCGCTGGTTCAACTGGCTGGTGCTGGTCGCGATGGCGGGCGCGATCCTCGGCGCTCTCGCGCTGCTGCTGTCGACCGGCGCGGCCGAGCGCGCCGAACGCGCGCAGGTGGAACGCGCCGCCGGCATGCTGCAGACGCTCGACCGGATCGAGCGCGCGGCCCTCTCCGCCGAGAGCGCGCAACGCGGCTATTTCATCACGCTCGACCCGCGCTATCTCGAACCCTACCAGACCGCGCGCCAGCAGACGGTCGCCGCGCTCGACGACCTCGACCGGGCCATCGGCAGCGGTGAGGAAGCGCAGGCTCAGCGGCGCGAATTTGCCCGCATCCGCGCCGCGCTGGACGACAAGTTCGTCGAGCTGGACGACACGGTGGGGCAGCTCGAACAGGGGAACCTGCGCGATGCGCGGCGGCGCATCCTGATGGGCGACGGCTACGATGCGATGGAGCGGCTGACCGACGCGATCGACGCCTTCGCCGCTATCGAGCGGGACTTGCTGGCCGGGCAGAGCGCACGGGCGCAGGCGGCGGAGGCCCGCATCCTCCCCGCCCTCGGCGTGCTGCTGATGCTGCTGATCAGCGCGATCATGCTGGGCGCGGTGCTGGTCGCCCGAGCGGCGCAGGCGGAGACCGAGGCGGCGCAGGCGCGCGAGCTGGAAATTGCGCGCGACCGCGCGGACCTGCTGGCGCAGGAGCTCAACCACCGGGTCAAGAACCTGTTCGCGATGGTGCTGGCCATCGTCCAGATGAGCGCCCGCGAGGCGAGCGACGTCACCGCCTACAAGGAGCATATCGCCTCGCGCATCCGCGCGCTGCTGACCGCGCATGAGGTAACGCAGGGCAGCGGCACGGCGGCGGATCGCCTGAGCCGCGATGGCGGCGCATCGGTGCGCGCGCTGGTGGAGGCGACGGTCGAGCCGCATGTCTCGGACGACAAGCAGCTCGCGCTCGATGGCGAGGATGTCCCGATCGACCGTATCCAGGTTACCCCGCTGGGCCTCGTGCTGCACGAACTCGCGACCAACGCGGTCAAATATGGCTGCTGGCAGGAGGAAGGGCTGCTGACCGTGCGCTGGCGGATGGAAGGGCAGTTGCTGAAGCTCGAATGGATCGAGGAATCGGCGCAGCCGCAGGGCCGGACCGAGCGCGAGGGCTTCGGCAGCACGCTGATGACCGGCGCCGGACGGCAGCTGGGCGGAGAGATCGAGCGGACCTTCGGCCCGCGCGGCGTCACCGTCAGCATCGCCTTCCCGCCGCGCCCGCAGACGCAGGCGGCTTGATCGGCGATCATGCGCGCCATAGTCCTCCACACATGACAATCCCCGACGGACTGCTCGACCCCCGCAGCTGGGCGGTGCCTGCCGAAACGCTGCTGGTTTCGGCGGCGGTTCTCGGCACGGCAGTGGTGGTCGCGCTTGCGATCCACCGCATTGCCTTCGTCCTCATCCGCCGGGCCACCGCCCATGGCCGCGCGCGTCACGGCCAGCCGATATTCGAGGCGGTTCGCGCGCCCTCGCGCTGGCTGGCGGTTGCGATTGCAATTTCGGCGGTGGCCGAGCGCATGCCGCCGATCCGCCCGGTGTGGGACGCGATCTCCGCTTTCGTGTCGCCGGTCATCTTCGGCTGGCTGGCACTCGCCTTCGTGCAGGGCGCAGCGATAGCGCACGAGCGGCGGATGGAAACGCGGCTCGACCCGATCCACATGCGCAGCCGCAAGACCCGGATCGAGATTTTCCGCCGCACCGCCTCCAGCCTCATCATCGTCATCACCATCGCGCTGGTACTGCTGAGCATTCCCGGCGTGCGTCAGGTCGGCGTCACGCTGATGGCTTCGGCGGGGCTTGCCGCGCTGGCAATCGGCGCGGCCGCGCAGCCCGCGCTCAAGTCGCTGATCGCAGGCATCCAGATGGCGCTGACCGAGCCGATCCGCATCGGCGACATGGTCGTGGTGGACGGCGTGACGGGGCGGGTGGAGGAAATCCGCATGACCTTCGTCGTGGTCCGCGTCTGGGACGAGCGCGTGCTGGTGGTGCCGACGGGCAAGTTCTTCGAGGAAAGCTTCGAGAACTGGTCGCGCTCGGCCGACCGACTGACGGGGGTGGTGATGCTCAATCTCGACCCGATCGCCGACGTTCCGCCGATCCGGCAGGCCTTCCTCGCCTTCCTCCACGATCACCCGCTTTGGGACCGCCGCGATGCCGCGGCGCTGGTGGTCGATGCCCATCCCGAAAGCATCGCGCTGCGGCTCTCGATGACCGCGGCGAGCATCGGCGAGCTATGGGATCTGCGCTGCGCGGTGCGCGAACACATGCTCGCCTGGCTGCGCGCAAACCAGCCGGTCGCGCTGATCCGGCACCGGCTGGAGGTCGAGGCCGCGAACGAGCGGGGCGGTTAGGGGCTTCGCCAAGTCCCGCCCATGCCGAAGAGCTGAACCCTAATCCCCGTGCTTTGAATCGCGCGTCGATTCGACCATGCCCTCGGTAATGAAGCCGATTGGCATGGGGTCCGCCGCGCGCTTCTTCAGCTCGCCGCGCATCTTCTTGTATTCCTGCTCCATTTTCGGCGTGACCGAGGCCCGGCTGTCCTTCAGCGCCTCGGTGAAATCGGCCATGGTCACCTTCTGGACGTCGGCGCCCGCGCGGTGAAGCGCAACCAGGCCGGCGCGCCGGACCACGTCCTCGAGGTCGGCGCCGGTAAACCGCTCGGTATCGGCGGCGATCTTCGACAGGCTGACATCTTCGTCCAGCGGCATGTGGGCAACATGGATGCCGAGAATCTGCTCGCGTCCCTTGGCATCGGGCGTGCCGACATAGACCAGCTCGTCGAACCGGCCGGGGCGCAGCAGCGCGGGATCGACCAGCCCCGGGCGGTTGGTGGCACCGACCACGACGACCGATTGCAGCTCTTCGAGCCCATCCATCTCGGCAAGGATCGTGTTGACCACCCGGCCCGTCACCTGCGGCTCCAGCCCGCCCGATCCGCGCGCGGGAACCAGGCTGTCGATCTCGTCGATGAAGATCACGCAGGGCGAGACCGCGCGCGCACGGCGAAACATCTTCGCGATCTGCTGCTCGCTCTCGCCATACCATTTGGACAGAAGGTCGCTCGACTTCATCGAGATGAAGTTCGCGTCCGCTTCCTTCGCAACGGCCTTGGCCAGCAGCGTCTTGCCGGTGCCCGGCGGGCCGTAGAGCAGGAAGCCCTTCGCGGGCCGGATACCGAGCCGATCGAACGCGTCGCGGTTCCTGATCGGAAGCTCGATACCTTCCTTCAGCTTCTCGATCGCATCGTCGATGCCGCCCAGGTCGCTCCAGCCGACATCGGGCACCTGCACCATCACCTCGCGCATCGCCGAAGGCTGGATGCGCTTCAATGCGGAGAGGAAATCGTCGCGCCCCACATGCAGGTCTTCCAGCACTTCGGGCGGGATCGTCTGCGCGTCGAGATCGATCTGCGGCATGATCCGACGCACCGCGTCGATAGCCGCTTCGCGGGCCAGCGCGGCGATATCGGCGCCGACGAAGCCGTGGGTGACCTTGGCCAGCTCCTTCAGGTCCACGCCCTCGCCCAGCGGCATGCCGCGGGTATGGATGGCGAGGATTTCGCGCCGCCCGTTCTCGTCGGGCACGCCGATCACGATCTCGCGGTCGAACCGACCCGGCCGCCTAAGCGCTTCGTCGATCGCATCGGGCCGGTTGGTGGCCGCGATGACCACGATGTTGGCGCGCGATTCGAGCCCGTCCATCAGCGTGAGCAATTGCGCGACCAGCCGCTTCTCGGCCTCGCCCGGCACCGAATCGCGTTTGGGCGCGATCGAATCGATCTCGTCGATGAAGATGATCGCGGGCGCGTTCTGGTTGGCGTTGTCGAACACCTCGCGCAGCCGCTTCTCCGATTCGCCATAGCCCGATCCCATGATCTCGGGCCCGTTGATCGAGAAGAACTCGGCATCGCTTTCATTGGCCACGGCCTGCGCCAGCCGCGTCTTGCCGGTCCCCGGGGGGCCATGCAGCAGCACGCCCTTGGGCGGATCGACACCGAGACGCGTGAACAGCTCGGGATAGCGCAGCGGCAGTTCCACCATCTCGCGCAATTGCTGGATGGTGTCCGAAATGCCGCCGACATCGTCGTAATTGACGACCGAGCGCCCGGCAGCGGGCTCCTCGAAATTGGCGCGCAGCTCGATCTCGGTATTCTCGTCGATATGGACGATGCCCTTGGGCGCGGTGCTGATGACGCGCAGGCGAATCTGCGTCAGCGCGTAGGCAGGCGCGTTGAACATGCGCTGCACTTCGGCGGGCATGTTCTGGACCGGCTGCTG
>PAVA01000076.1 GCA_002712945.1 Citromicrobium sp. | reverse complement strand
TTGACCTTGGGCTTGCCCTTGAGCGTCTCCATCGCCTCCTTGAGAGTCTTGTTGCTGGAGAGCTTGCGCATGCCGATCGATTCGACCTTGTTGACCGGCACGCGGAGCGTCATCCGCTCCTTCTCGAAGCGCAGGACGTAGAGATCGAGTTCCATCCCCGCGATCTCTTCGCTCTGCAGTTCGACCACGCGGCCGACACCATGCTTGGGGTAAACGACATAATCGCCGACATCGAAGGCGAGAGCCTTGGCTGCCATGAAAATTCCTTTCTTACGAAGGCGGGGGCAAGGCGTCACACGCACAAAGGGACCGTCCGCCCGTACGGGCGCGAATCCTCTTGCTTCGTGATGCCGGGGAAACCTGCCTTTCAACTTTCACGTGCCGTCGAAGAATCTACCGCGACGGTCGATGCCATATAGCAGGTTCGTCCGAATATTGCGAGTCAATGAAACAAATGCGACGCATCAGTCACGCTGCGCTCTCGCCTGCACGAACTCGCCTCCCAGCAGCAGGACATAGGCGCTCAGGTAGAACCATGTCAGCAGGATGACGACCGCTGCGAGCGAGCCGTAAGTGGCGTTGTAGCTCGCGAAATTCGCGACATAAGCACCGAACCCGGCGGTCGCGCCGACCCCGATCAGCGCGAACAGGAGCGCACCCGGCAGAACCGCGCCCCACGGCGGAGCGTCATGGTTGGGGGCGAAGCGATAGAGGAACCCTGCGCCCAGCGTCGCGAACACGAACATGAGGCCGAAGCCCGCGAAAGGGGCAAACTCGCTCGGCAAGGCGGCGGCCATGGTGACCGCGCCGCCCGCCAGCGCAAGCGCGGCGACCGCCACCAGCGTGATGCCCAGCGCCATGCCCGTGCCCTTGAGGAAGCCGCGCGTCTCCTCGACATTGAAAATGACGTTGAGGCCGGAAATCATCGAGCCCGCGGCATTGCGCGCGCCGAACAGGGCGAGGCCGAAGGCCAGCGCCAGGCCGAGGCCCTTCATCCCGTCGTTGCTCTGCGTCACCGAGCGCAGCTGGTCGCCGATCAGCGTGGCGGCGGACGGGGGCAGGGCCCGCCCGACAAGCTCGATGTCGCGGGCGACCGTCTCTGGCGTGGCGACGAGGCCGTAAAGCAGCGCGATCACCGCCAGCATCGGCACCATGGCAAGGAAGGCGTAGTAGGATATGCCTGCCGCGACGAGGCCCGCATAATCCTCGTTCGCGCCCTGCCAGGTTCTCTTGAGCGTGCCGAACATCGAAGTCCCCCTTTTCAGGGGACTCGACTCAGTCTCCCTCGCCCGGTTCCGGGCTGAAGAATTTCTCGAACTTGCCTTCTTCGCCCTTGTGCTCGTCGGCGTCCTCGGGCGGATCCTTCTTCTGGGTGATATTGGGCCATTCGTTGGAGAACTTGGTGTTGAGCTCCAGCCACTTCTCGAGGTTGTCCTCGGTATCGGGCAGGATCGCCTCGGCCGGGCACTCGGGCTCGCACACGCCGCAGTCGATGCACTCGCTGGGGTTGATGACCAGCATGTTCTCGCCCTCGTAGAAGCAGTCGACCGGGCAAACCTCGACGCAGTCGGTATATTTGCATTTGATGCAGGCGTCGGTGACGACGTAGGTCATGGGGCGTTATCCTTGCGCGCCGTTTGTATCTCGCGCCGCTGCTAGTGGGTCGGTGCCCGCGCGGTCAAGCAGACTGTAGCACTCGCGCGCTTCGGCGGGCGGTCCGCGCCGCTCGGGCAGGGCCTCGATCCGGATCACCAGCACCCCGGCTGTGCGAGGAATGGTCAGCACGTCGCCGACGGCGATATCGCGCGCTACCCGCTCCACGCGGGCCCCGTTGAGGCGCAGGTGGCCGCCCTCGACCAGGCGCCGGGCGGCGCTGCGGGTGCGCACGAAGCGCAAGCGACACAGCGCCAGGTCGAGCCGCATCAGCGACCCCGCCGCATTACGAAAGCATGTCCTTCAAAGCGGCGAAGGCATTTTCGGGACGCGGTTCGGCAGGCTTCGGCTTGCGCGGCTGCTGCGCGTTTCCGCCGCGCTTCTTCGCATGCGGCCCACCCTTGCCGGGCCCCTTGGCGCGGTTCGGCTTGCCGTGATGACGCCGATCCTCGCCACCCTTTCTGGAGGGCAACCAGCGCCAGCGATCGGGCAGGGGAGGGCCGAACGCGCCCTCGGGCAGCGGCTTGCCGTCGAGCATGCGGAAACCGGCCGCGCCGAGCAGGCGCTTGATGCTGTCGGGCGTCAATCCGGTCGAGACCGCCAGTGCCGGGTCGAGCACGAAGGGCGCGCCGCGCCCCTTTTTGCCTCGCGCCTCATGTGCCTGCTTGAACAGCTTTTCGGCAATGTCGACGCGCACCAGTTGCTCGCCGGCCGGGCGGTACCCGGCGGGCACCGGCCTGGTCGCCGGGATGACCGACCGCATGGCGTCATCCACCGGGCGGGAGTCGATCCCCGCCTGCTTCATCGCAAGGCGCGGCGCGGGCTTGAGCAGCGCGGGCGCGAAAATGTCGAGCGCGCCGAACACCACGCCGACCTTTCGCAGGAACGGCCGCGCTTCCTTGGGCAGGTTCTCGATCCCCGCACGCTCGCGCGTCACAATGCCATGCCCGTCGAGCAGGTTGAGCAGCAGCGCACGCGCCCACGAGGTCGCATCCTCGCTCTTGGAGGCGAGCTGGAGCTTGCGCAGCGGCTCGAGCGGGGCGAGCCATTCGGTCACCTTCGCCTGGATCGCGCCCAGGAACGCCTCGCGGGCGCCATCGGGCAGGCGGTCGAGCTCGCGCGCCGGCTTCAGCCGGGGTTCTGCCGGGTCGACCGGGTGTTCGAGCCGGGCGATCTCCTGCGCGCCCCACATCACGCGGCCATCCGTCAGCGTCACGCCTTCCAGCCCGCTCTCGCGCAGCTTCTCGGCCTGTGTGGCGAGAATTCGGGGTAGCGCTTTCTCGCCCGCCGACAGCAGCATTTTGCGATCGCCTGCCGCCGCATGCGGATCGATCGAAAAGCGGAACCCCTCCAGCTTGCCGATGGCCTGATCCTCGACCAGCAAGGTGCCGTCGTCCTCCAGCGAAATGGGAAGGAGCGCAGGATCGTTGCCAAGATGCTTCATCAAAACGGATGTCCTTCGATTCACGAACCGCTCGGTCAGGCGCATGTGCAGCGCATCGGACAGGCGGGCCTCCACCGCGCGGGCGCGCGCCGCCATCTCGTCGCGGGCGAGCACCCAGTCGGGCCGCTGGCAGATATAGGCCCAGGATCGGATCGCGGCTATCCGCCCCTGTAGCACGGCAATGTCGCCGCGTACCGTGTCCAGCTCGGCGATTCGCGCCGCGACGTAATCCGCTCCGATATAGCCCGCGCGCAAGTCCTGCCATAGCCGGGCGACGAAACGCGCATGGGTATCGACGCCCGACGCGCGGAAATCGGGCAGCGAGCAGACCTCCCAGAAGCGCCGGACATTGGCCGGGCCGCGCACGGTCTGCGCGAGCGGCTGTTCGGCGAGCTTGCGCAGCACCGCCAGGTCGATTGCCTCGGGCGCGGGGGCCAGCTCGCGTTCCTCGGGCTTGCGGGTCAGATCGTCGATCAGGACCCCAAGCGAATCGAACCGCGGTTCGGCCTCGCGCCAGAACAGCTTGGTGAGCGGCTGGAAGCGATGTTCCTCGATCGCGTAGATCTCTTCCTCGGTGAACTCGGCGTCCTGCCCACCCATTCCGACCAGTGCGCCGAAGCTGCCATCCTTGTGGTGCCGCCCGGCGCGCCCTGCGATCTGGGCCATCTCCGCAGGGGTTAGCCGCCGACGCTTGACCCCGTCGAACTTGGCGAGGCTGGCGAAGGCTACGTGAGTCACATCGAGATTGAGACCCATGCCGATCGCGTCGGTCGCGACGATGTAATCGACCTCGCCGTTCTGGAAGAGTTCGACCTGGCGGTTGCGCGTCTCCGGGCTGAGCGCGCCCATCACCACCGCCGCCCCGCCGCGATGGCGCCGCAGCATTTCGGCGATGGCGTAGACCTGCTCGGAGGAGAAGGCGACCACCGCGCTGCGCTTGGGCAGGCGGGACAGCTTCTTCGCGCCCGCATGGGTGAGGGTGGAGAAGCGCGGGCGCTCGTTCATTTCCACGTGCGGGATCAGCGACTTGATGACTGGCGCGGCGGTCGACGAGCCCAGCAGCATGGTCTCCTCGCGCCCCCGGGCATTGAGCAGCCGGTCGGTGAAGACGTGCCCGCGCTCGCGGTCGGCGGCGAGCTGCACCTCGTCGACCGCGACGAACGCATGGCCGCCGCCCCCCTCCATACCATTGGCGCGCGGCATGGCTTCGGCGGTGCAGAGGAAATAGCGCGCGTCCTTCGGCTCGATCCGCTCCTCGCCGGTGATGAGTGCGACGGCCTTCTCGCCCTTGATCGCGACCACCCGGTCGTACACCTCGCGGGCCAGCAGGCGCAGGGGAAAGCCGATCGCTCCGCTCGAATGGGCGCACATCCGCTCTATGGCGAGGTGGGTCTTGCCGGTATTGGTCGGGCCCAGCACAGCCTTGATTGCGGGAGCGGACATCGCCCGTCCCATGTGGCAAGCCTGCGGCTGTGCCGCAACCGCTGGCCGGTTTCGCCGCACGGCTTGTCCCTATTGGTTAGGAAACGCGCACCCGGATGCGCCACAATTAAACGCCGATTAAGAATGGAATGGCACAGGGAGCGCTCACCCGATATGCGCCGCTCTTTCGTACGACTGGGGTCTTTGCGCGGCTGCACCAGACTATCGGAAGACGGGATCTGACTTTGGCCGAACATAGTGTTGACCGAAAAGACGATGCGGCGAATGCGCGCTCGGGCGACAGGTCCGACGATTCTCCGGCGGATTTTCGCGCCCCGGTCGGGGCGCCCCCGGCTGGCGCAGGCGCGCGGTTGAACGCCATCGCCCATTCCGGCGTCAGGCTCGCCCGCAACGGGATCGCGCGGCTGGAGCATGCCGACCTCGCCCCCGACCTCGCCCAGAACATCGGCAGCCCGCGCTGGTTTCGCGGTGCCGCCACCTTTCTCTCGCTGAGCGCCGTCGCGCTCGCCTTCTGGCCGAGCTTCTCTCCGGTAGAGGCGGCGCCCGCGCTGCGGCTGGACGAGCGCGCGCGCGACGAGTTCCGCAGCCAGACGATCATGCCGCTGGCGCTGGGCGGCGATACCGGCAGCCGGATGGCCGCGAGCGCGCTGGTCCGCCCGCTCGCCGATGCGCCCGAGCGCCCGCAGATCGAGATGAGCGCGACCTTCGGCAGGAGCGACAGCCTCGCGCGGATTCTCGCCCGCCAGGGTGTTGGCCAGGCCGATGCGGAGCGCGCGGCAGACCTGGTCGCACAGGCCATTTCGCTCGACGAGATCGAGCCGGGCACCCAGATCGATGTGACGCTGGGCCGCCGCTCCGCGCCCAAGGCACAACGCCCGCTCGACGAGATGCGCTTCCGCGCCCGCTTCGACCTGTCGCTGGCGGTGGCGCGCGGCGACGATGGCAACCTCGCGCTAATCCGCGAGCCGATCGAAGTCGACGAGACGCCGCTGCGCCTGCGCGGTACGGTCGACGGCAGCCTTTATCGCTCGGCCCGCGCAGTCGGTGCGCCCGCGAGCGCGATCCAGGCCTTCCTCAAGGCGCTCGGCGACCACGAGGATCTCGACCAGGCGCTGCAACCGGGCGACACTTTCGACATGATCGTCTCCTACCGCCGCGCCGCGACCGGAGAGCGGCAGGCGGGCCGCCTGCTCTATGCGGGGGTGGAGCGCGATGGGGAGCCGAAGATCCAGCTGATGCGCTGGGGCAAGGATGGCCAGTTCTACGAAGCCTCGGGCGTGGGCGAGCAGCGGTCGGGCCTCGTCGCGCCCGTGCCGGGCTCGATCTCCTCGCGCTACGGCATGCGCCGCCACCCGATCCTGCGTTACAAGCGGATGCACGCGGGGGTCGATTTCCGCGCGCGCTACGGCACCCCGATCGTCGCCCCGACCGATGGCCGCGTATCCGGCGCGGGCCGCATGGGCGGTTGCGGCAATGCCGTGCGACTGGCGCACGAGGGCGGGATCAGCACCCGGTTCTGCCACATGAGCCGGATCGCGGTCTCTTCCGGCCAATATGTCGAGCGCGGCCAGATAATCGGCTATGTCGGATCGACGGGCCTCTCGACTGGCCCGCACCTCCATTACGAAATGTATCGCGGCGGCCGCTCGGTCGATCCGCTGTCGGTCAGCTATGTCACCCGCGCCACGCTGAGCGGGTCCGAACTGCGCCGCTTCCGGGAAGCGCTCGACGCTCTCAAAACCGTCGATGCCGGGGCCGCGCTGGAAGACATGCGACCGACCAAGCCGGTTGAAGAGAACCCCGTGCGCGAGATCGACCGCATCGCGCTGCACGCGCGCTATTCGCGCGGCGGCTGACCCACCTGCGCGGGCTTGCGGCGCGGCCCGGCTTGCGCCACACCCCGGCCATGTCGCCGAGCTTTCCATCGACCCGCTTGCGCCGCACACGCACGCAGGACTGGAGCCGCCGGCTCCACCGCGAAACCGTGCTCACCCCCGCCGACCTGATCTGGCCGCTCTTCGTGATCGAAGGCGAGGGCGCGCAGGAGCCCATCGCCAGCCTGCCGGGCGTCAGCCGCTGGTCGGTCGACCTGCTGCTGGATCGTGTGGGCGAGGCCATCGACCTCGGCATTCCGTGCGTCTCCCTGTTCCCCAACACGCCGCCCGAAAGGCGCAGCGAGGGGGCCGAGGAGGCGTGGAACCCGGACAACCTCAGCTGCCGCGCGGTCCGCGCGATCCGCGACCGCTTCGGCGATGCGATCGGCGTGATGTGCGACGTCGCGCTCGATCCCTATACCACCCATGGCCACGACGGCCTGCTGGATGCGAACGACTACGTCGCCAACGACGCGACGCTCGATGCGCTGGTCAAGCAGGCGATCAACCAGGCGCAGGCCGGCGCGGACATCATCGCCCCGTCGGACATGATGGACGGCCGCATCGGTGCCATCCGGCAGGCGCTGGAAGAGGGCGGGCACGCCAACGTCCAGATCATGAGCTATGCCGCCAAGTATGCCTCGGCCTTCTATGGCCCGTTCCGCGATGCGGTCGGCTCGGGCGACCGGCTCAAGGGTGACAAGCGCACCTACCAGCTCGACCCGGCGAACAGTGACGAGGCGATGCGCGAGATCGAACTCGACATTGCCGAAGGCGCGGACAGCGTGATGGTGAAGCCGGGCCTCGCCTATCTCGACATCGTCCGCCGCGCGCGCGAGCGTTTCGACGTGCCGGTCTTCGCCTATCAGGTGAGCGGCGAATACGCGCTGGTCGAAGCCGGGGTCGGGGCGGGCGTGGGAGCGCGCGAGCCGCTGGTGATGGAGAAGCTGATGGCGTTCAAGCGCGCCGGGTGCGCGGGCATCCTCACCTATTACGCGCCCTTTGCCGCCCGCATTCTCAATGGCTGACTTCCGGCACGAGACCGAGCGGCTGGTGCTGCGCGACTGGCGCGAGGACGACTGGCCGCGCTTCTGGGAGGCGACCAACACCCCGGCCGTGATGCGCTGGCTGGGCGGGGTGTGCAATGCCGACAAGCGGCAGGGGGCGCAGGAGCGGCTGCTTTCGTACGAGCGCGAGCATGGCCACACCTTCTGGGTGCTGGAGCGCAAGAGCGATGGCGCCATCCTCGGCTTCTGCGGTCTCAAGCGCTGCAACCAGGCGGGCGGGCCGCTCGGCACGATGGAAGTGGGCTGGCGACTGCGCGAGGATGCGTGGGGCCAGGGTTATGCCAGGGAGGCGGCTTCGGCATCGCTCGATCTCGCGTTCGACCGCTTCGACGCGGACGAGGTCGTCGCGCTGACCGTCGCGCGCAACGAGGCGAGCTGGGGCCTGATGCGCCGGCTCGGCATGCAGCGCCGCGAAGACCTCGACTTCGCCAATGCCGAGTTCGACCCCGAGGACCCGACGGTCATCGTCTATTCGATCACGCCCGATGCATGGCGGGCCGCGCGTGACGGCTAGCATTCCCGATCCCGTGCTCGAGACCGAGCGGCTGGTGCTGCGCGCCATCCGCCCCGGCGATGCCGAACTGCAGCACCAACATCTCAACACGCCTGCGATGATGGAGCATCTTGGCGGTCCCGCCACGCTCGAGCAGATCGAGGGCAAGCACGCGAAGACGATGGAGCTGCACGCGCGCGAAGGGTTTGGCTTCCTGTTCGCGATCGAGCGCGAGACCGGCGAGCTGGTCGGCCATTGCGGATTGAAGCGGGTCGACCACGAGGCGGCGCACAACATCGGGGATTTCGAGATCGGCTGGCTGATTCGCGAGGATCGCTGGCGGCGCGGGCTTGCGATGGAGGCGATCCGCGCGGTGCTCGAATGGGCCTTCGTGACCCATGACGCGCCGCATGTCGTCGCGCTTACATCCGAGCGTAACGAACCGAGCTGGCGGCTGATGGAGCGGCTCGGAATGACGCGCCGCGAAGATCTCGATTTCGACGATCCGCGTTTCGCTCCGGAAGACAACCCCACGATCCTCTATTCGCTCGACCGGGCTGCCTGGGAAGCGCGCCGGTGACAGTACCCGCACGCCGCCTGCCCGCTCGCGCGCTGTTCGTGGCGACCATCCTGCTCGGCAGCTTCCTGCTGTTCCTTGTCCAGCCGCTCGTCGCCCGGCTCGCCCTCCCGCTGCTGGGCGGCGCGCCGAACGTCTGGAACAGCGCGATGCTGGTCTACCAGGCGCTGCTGCTGGACGGCTATGCCTATGCGCACTTCCTCTCTCGCCTCGCGGTGAGGCGGCAGGCGCTGGTCCACCTCGCGCTGATGGGGCTGGCGCTACTCTCCCTCCCGATCGCGCTGGCGGACGTTCCGCAGCCGAGCGGGTGGGAGGTGTTCTGGGTGCCATGGCTGCTGGTCGCGACCATCGGCCCGCTGTTCTTCCTCGTCGCGGCGCAGGCCCCGCTGATCCAGCGCTGGTACGCCGCCGATCCCAAGGCGGGCGATCCCTACTGGCTTTATGCCGCGTCCAATATCGGCAGTTTTGCGGGGCTCATCAGCTATCCGCTGCTGCTCGAGCCCAATTTGCCGCTTGCCGACCAGAGCGCGCTGTGGGGCGTCGGCTACGGCCTGCTGATCCTTTGCATGGCCGGGCTGGCGTGGAGCCGCTGGCGCGCGCCCGATCCGGTGGCCGCAGAGACCGGAGCGGACGACGAGGCCGAGCCCGTCGGCTGGCAACGCATCCTCCTGTGGCTCGCGCTCTCGGCCGTGCCCTCGGGCCTGATGCTCTCGACCACCACGCACCTGACGACCGACATCGTCGCGATGCCGCTGCTGTGGGTCGTCCCGCTGGGGCTCTACCTCCTCAGCTTCGTGTTTGCCTTCAACGAGCGCAGCCATCTCGGCTTCGCGCTGTCGCGCACCGCGCCCACGATCCTGCTGCTGGCGGGCGCGATGGCGATGGTCAGCCGCGGGGCGGACAGCGTCTCGCTCGCGCTGGCGGCGGTGCTGATGCTGTTCGTGGTGGCGACCGCGCTCCACCGGCGGCTCTACGCCAGCCGCCCCGGCCCTGCGCGCCTGACCCAGTTCTACCTCGTGATGAGCGCAGGGGGAGCGCTCGGCGGGGTGTTCGCCGCGATTATCGCCCCGCTGCTGTTCGACTGGGTGTGGGAGCATCCGCTGCTGGTCCTCGCCGCCGGGGCGCTGCTGACCCAGAAGCCGCTGATCGGCTGGATGGACCGGCTGGGGCTGGACGCGCGCGGCAGGCTGATCGCGCGGCTGGCACTGGTTGCGGGCGCGATCGCGCTGGGCCTGTGGATGGACGCGGCGGTGGACGCAGGCGAGAGCGTCATGGTCCACGTGCTGCTGATCGCCATCGCGCTGCTCGGCGTGCTGGCGCTCGGCAGCCGGTGGGCCTTCCTCGCGATCCTGCTGATCCTGATGCTGGCGCGCGGCGGGTGGGACACGCTGGAGGACAGCGCCGAGGGGATTCGCGAACGTAGCTATTTCGGGGTCTATACGATCCGCCAATATGCCGACCCGCCGACCCGCGTGCTGCTCCACGGCACGACTATCCACGGGCGGCAGTTCATGGAGCCCGAGCGGCGTCGCGCACCGACCAGCTATTACGGGCCGACCTCCGGCGTCGGGCTGGCGCTGTCGGCGGCGGACGACATTTACGGCGAGGGCGCGGATATCGGGCTGATCGGGTTGGGGACGGGCACGCTCGCCTGTTACCGCCAGCCGGACCAGGATTACGCCTTCTACGAGATCGACCCGATGGTGGTCGAATACTCGCGCAAGAGGGTGTTCTCCTTCCTCGGCGATTGCGCGCCCGAGGCCGCGATCCACATGGGCGATGCGCGCCTCGCGCTGGAAAGCGAACCCGCCCGGCAATACGACATCCTCGCCGTCGATGCCTTCAGCTCGGACGCTATTCCGCTCCACCTGCTGACGCGCGAGGCGATGCACACCTATGGCCGCGCGCTCAAACCCGACGGGCTGATGCTGGTCCACATCTCCAACCGCTATATCGACCTGCGCCCGGTGATCGCGGCGCATGCGCTGGAGAACGGCTGGATCGCCCTGATGCGCGACGATCCGGGCGACCCGGAGAACGGCATTTCGGCGAGCTTCTGGGTCGCGATATCGAGCGATGCCCTGCCGATGGCGAAGCTGCTGCAATCGAACCCGGAGGCCGACTGGATCGAGCTGGGCGACCCCGCCCCGCAGGTGTGGACCGACGATTTCGCCTCCACCCTCCCGCTGCTAGACTGGAACGCCATCCTCGGAGGCCGACAATGACCGACACCAATCGACCGGGCGTGCGCCTGATCCCGATCCACGGCAAGACGCCGCGCATCCACGAAAGCGCCTTCATCGCGCCCGGCACGGTGATCGTGGGCGATGTGACCATCGGGGCGGGCAGCTCCATCTGGTACAATTGCGTGCTGCGCGCCGATGTCAGCACGATCACCATCGGCGAGCGGACCAACGTGCAGGACGGCAGCGTGCTCCATTGCGATGCGCCCTCGCCCCAGTATCCCGACGGGTGCCCGCTGGTGATCGGCGACGACGTGCTGATCGGCCACATGGCGATGGTCCACGGCTGCACGATCCACGACCGGGGCTTCGTCGGCCTCGGTGCGATTGCGATGAACAAGGCGGTGATCGCCAGCGATGCGATGCTGGCGGCCGGCGCGATGCTGACCGAGACCAAGGTGATGGGCGAACGCGAGCTGTGGGGCGGGCGCCCTGCGCGCAAGATGCGCGATCTCGACGATGCGGCGATTGCGGGCATGCAGCTGGGCGTCGCGCATTATGCCGAAAACGCGAAGCATCATGCGGCGGCGGTGGCCGAGAGCGCATAGCGCCTGACACACCTGACACAGTGTTCAGGGGGAGAATTTCTCTCCCTTGCGATTGGGTGCGCACGAAGCGAAGACGACGATGCGAAAGAGCGATCCTGCCATGCCACGAGTCGACGCCTGTAGGACAGCGCGCAGAGGCGCGGCTCGCGATGGCGCGCCCTAAGGCAGATCTTCCCGATGCCGTCGCGCTGCGCGCGCTGGTTACCGCAGGCGAGTTGCGCGTCCGGGTGACCCCCGGCGCACGGACCGAGAGTGTGTCCATCACCGGCAATGCGGTGCAGGTAAAGGTGCGCGCAAAGCCGCAGGACGGCGCGGCCAATACGGCGGTTGAGGCGCTGGTCGCCAGGGCGCTCGGCATTCCGAAATCGCGCTGCCGCATCCTGCGAGGCGCGACCGCGCGCGAGAAGGTGCTGGATGTTTCGCTCTAGGCGGGTCTTCCGGAGATGCGGGTGGCCGCCGCGCACAGCGCCAGCGCGATGGCGCTTGCGAGCCACAGCGATGCCGCGCCCCAGCTCAGGCCCACGAAAGCTCCGCACACCGCCCCTGTCAGCAGGCTCACCCACAACAGGGCGAAGGGCAGCGGGTTGGCGCTGCGGTCTCCGCCGATCCGGTCGGCCAGCAATTGCCCCGTCCGCACCAGGGCGCCGGTCATGTAGGTCAAGCCGACGGGGTTGGCACGATTGGCGCTGAGCGCGGTGTTCAGCGCGCCCATCGCCATCACCAGCAGGGCGAGCGAAATCTCGTTCTGGTCGAGCGCCCTGGCCAGCGCGGCGCAGACCAGCGCCCCGGCAACCAGGCCGGTGACGACGGGCTTGCGCCTGCCGGGCCAGCGGTCGCCCACCAGCGTCCCCGCCGTGACCCCGATGACAAACCCGGCGATCAGCAGCGCGGGCACCGCGACGCGCGCCATCCCGCCTGCGAGATCGCGCGCCAGCAGCGTGGTGTTCCCGGTCATGAAGGAAACGAAATAGCCGTCGAGCTGGAGGAAGCCGGTGACATCGACGAACCCGGCCAGCGCAGCGACGGCATAGGCAAAGCGGCGCTGCGTGGGGGAGAAGCGTTGCATGGCCCGTCGCTACACCCAGCCAGCGGCGAATTGAAGCGGCGGGGCGCGGGGATAAGTCGCGGATCAGTCGCGGATCAACGCCTGCAGCGCCTCGATCCGGTCGGCCTCGTGCGCGGGCTTGTCCCACCGGATGCGGTGGATGCGCGGGAAGCGCATCGCCAGGCCGCTCTTGTGGCGCTTGCTGGCGTGGACGGAGTCGAACGCCACCTCGAACACCAGGCTCTTGTCGGTCTCGCGCACCGGGCCGAAGCGGTTGACCGTGTTCTGCCGCACATGCCGGTCTATTCTTTTCAGCTCGGCATCGGTGAAGCCCGAATAGGCCTTGCCGACAGGCAATAGCTCGGCGCCCGCATCCGGCTCGCCATCCCAGCAGCCGAAGGTGTAGTCCGAATAGAAGCTCGACCGCTTGCCGCTGCCGCGCTGGGCATACATCAGCACGCAATCGACCAGCAGCGGGTCGCGCTTCCACTTGTACCAAAGGCCCGTCCGGCGCCCCGGCACATAGGGGCTGTCGCGAAGCTTGAGCATCAGCCCTTCGATCGCATCGTCGCGCGCGCCTTCGCGGATTTGCGCCAGATGCTCGAAATCGCGCGCCTCGACGATTGCGCTGAGGTCGAAGCGCGTGTCGGGCAGCCGGGCCATGAGCGCTTCGAGCACCGCGCGCCGCTCGTGCCACGGCCTGTCGCGCAGGTTCTCTCCCTCGAGCGAGAGGACATCGTAGACGCGCACGAAGGCGGGGCTTTCCGCCAGCATCTTTTTGCTGACGGTCTTGCGGCCGAGCCGCTGCTGGAGCGCGTTGAAGCTCGCCGCGCCGCCTGCTTCTCCGCCCTGCGTGGTCCCCTGCACCAGCAATTCGCCATCGAGGATCGCGGGGAAGGCGAGCGCGGGCAGCATTTCGGGGAAAGTGTGCGAGATATCGTCGCCGCCGCGCGAAAACAGCCGTGTCTCGCCCCCTGCGTGGACAAGCTGCACCCGGATCCCGTCCCACTTCCACTCGGCGACGTAGTCGTCGAGGCTGACGATGGTGTCTTCGAGCGGATGGGCGAGCATGAAGGGCTTGAACAGCGGGATATCCGCCATGTCGGGCGGGTCCGCGCCCTCGGCGGCCCAGGCGAAGAGTTCGGGGTAGGGGGGCCTGAGGCCGTGCCAGTATTCCTCGACGTCCTCCACGGCCACATCGAAGGCATCGGCGAAAGCGACCTTGGCCAGCCGCGCCGAAACCCCGATCCGCATCGCGCCGGTGGCGAGCTTGAGCAGCGCGTAGCGGCCCGAGACATCGAGCCGGTCGAGCAGCGCGGGCAGTTCGACCAGCGCCGATTTGCGCGTCATGCCCTGCAGCAGTTCGACCGTCTCGCTCACGCTGGGTGGCGAAGGAGGGTCATCGGGCTGGGGCCATAACAGGCTGGCGGTTTCCGCCGTGTCGCCCACGAAATCGCGGCTCAGCGTCCACAGCACCGGGTCGACGCGTTCCTTCAGGATGTTGCGGATGGTCGAGGATTTAACCGCCGGAAAGTCGAGCCCGTCGCTGAGCGCTGCCAGCGCCCAGCCGCGATCGGGATCGGGCGTGGCGCGCAGGTACTCGCCGATCAGCCGCAGCTTCTCGTTGCGGCTGCGGGTATAGACGAGCGCGTCGATCAGGGCGGCGAATTGCTCCATCAGGTTGCTCGCCCAATCCGCCGAAATGGACCGGATTTTCCGGCACTTGGCTCCAAAGCCGAGCCAGTCGCGCCCCTCCCGCCCCCGGTTCGCGGTAGCCTCCGCATACGGGCGCCGATTGTCGGCTGCCCGCATACGGGGAGAACAAACCGATGGCTGAAGTCGGATATTATATCGTCGATCTCGAAGTCGCACCCGAAGGGGGAGCGATGCCGGGGGCGCCCAACCTCACGCTCAAGCTCGGCGTCAACGCCACCAATGGCGAGGTCAACGGGCAGGTCACGCTGACGCAGGCGGTGCAGGGCGGCGAGCACGAGTTCCCGGTGAGCGGATCGATCCATCACACCGGGTTCGGCGAGGACAGCCTGCTGGTCTCGCTGACCGGATACTATGCGCAGTCGGTCCCGCCGCCCGCGATCGGCACCTATCTCGTGCCGTTTTCCGCCGCGCTGGCGGTCGACAAGAGCTGGAACGGCACTGGCAGCTACACCTTCGGCCACAACCGGATGAGCCGCTGCAATGTGACCAGTACCGGCAGCTGATCGAATGACGGGCCGCCCGCCCGGGTGGGCGGCCCTAGTCATCTTCGTCCTCGTAGCCGACCATGGCCAGCGCGCGGGCGGGCTTCTGGTGCAGCTGGCACCATCTCAGCAGCGCTTCCTCGCGGCCGTGGGTGATCCATGTCTCCTGCGGGTCGACCTCGCGGATCGTGTCGGTCAGCTCGCCCCAGTCGGCATGATCGGAGATGATCAGCGGCAGCTCGACATTGCGCTGCCGCGCGCGCTGACGGACCCGCATCCAGCCCGACGCCATGGCGGTTACGGGATCGGGCAGGCGGCGGCTCCAGCGATCGTTGAGGGCGGATGGCGGGCAGACCACCACGTGGCCGCGCATGTCGTCCTTGGCGTGATCGCTCACCAGCCGCAGTTCGCCCAGATCGACGCCGTGTTCTTCGTAGAGGCGGCACATCTTCTCCATCGCGCCGTGGAGATAGATCGGGTCCGAATGCCCTGCGGCGCGCAGTTCCGCGATGACCCGCTGCGCCTTGCCCAGCGCATAGGCGCCCACGAGCACACATGAGTCCGGGTGCGCGGCGAGCCGGTCGGTCAGCTTCGCGATCTCGCCCTTGATCGGCGGGTGGGTGAAGACCGGCAGGCCGAAGGTCGCCTCGGTGATGAAGATGTCGCACGGCACCGGCTCGAAGGGCGGGCAGGTCGGATCGGGGCGTCGCTTGTAGTCGCCGGTGACCACGATCCGCTCGCCCGCATGTTCGAGCAAAATCTGCGCGCTGCCGAGCACGTGGCCGGCCGGAATGTAGGTCGCATCGACGCCGCCCGTCAGGCGGATCGTCTCGCCATACTGCACGGGCATCGCCTTGTGCGGAATCTCGCCTGCATCGTCCTCAGCCCCCGTTCGGTAGCGCAGTTCCATGATGGCGAGCGTCTCGGGCGTCGCCCATGTCGTCCCGTGGCCGCCGCGTGCATGGTCCGCGTGGCCATGGGTGACCAGCGCGCTGTCGACCGGGCGCGAGGGATCGACCCAGGCATCGGCGGGCACCACATGGATGCCGTGCGGGTGCGGCTCGATCCAGGAAAAGGGGGCGGGCATCGGCAATTCAAATGGAGTTCGAGCTCGCTCGGTTCCAGCCTGCGCGCGGGCGACAGCCCTGAAAATGCATCACGCTAAGGCGCAAAGAGGGACCACCCGGGTGTCGGCGACATGCGAACCACCGACCAACCTCTTCGCGTCTTTGCGTGAGACTAAATGGCGTTAACGCGCGGGCTCACTCGCCGCCTTTGCTCTCGGATCCTTCGGCAGCGCCCGCATCCGGCGCGGCCTTCTTCTTCGGCGGCGCCTTCTTGCGCTTGGCTTTCGGTGGAGCGGGGGTCAGTTCGAAGTGCGGCTTGCCGTCCTTCATCGTGACATTGACCTCGCCCCCGTCGGCCAGCTTGCCGAACAGCAGTTCCTCGGCCAGCGGCTGCTTGATCTTCTCCTGAATCAGGCGGCCCATCGGGCGCGCACCATAGAGGCGATCATAGCCCTTCTCGCCCAGCCAGGCCTTCGCCTCGTCGTCGAACTGGATGTCGACATTCTGTTCGGCGAGCTGGAGTTCGAGCTGGAGGATGAACTTGTCGACGACGCGCGCGATGGTGTCCTTGCCGAGATAGCCGAAGGGCACGATCGCATCGAGGCGGTTGCGGAATTCGGGCGTGAACATCTGCTTCACCGCTTCCTCGCTCGCGTCCTCGCGGCTGGTATCGCCGAAACCGATGCCCTGGCGCGCCATGTCCGCCGCGCCCGCATTGGTCGTCATGATCAGCACCACGTTGCGGAAGTCCACGGTCTTGCCGTGATGGTCGGTCAGGCGTCCGTTATCCATCACCTGCAGCAGGATGTTGAACAGGTCCGGGTGCGCCTTCTCGATCTCGTCGAGCAGCAGGACGCAATGCGGGTTCTGGTCGACCGCGTCGGTCAGCAACCCGCCCTGGTCGTAGCCGACATAGCCCGGAGGCGCGCCGATCAGCCGCGAAACGCTGTGCCGCTCCATGTATTCGGACATGTCGAACCGCTTCAATTCGATGCCCATGATGCTGGCAAGCTGGCGCGCCACTTCGGTCTTGCCGACGCCGGTGGGCCCGCTGAACAGGAAGCTGCCGATGGGCTTGTCCGGATCGCGCAGGCCCGCTCGGCTCAGCTTCATCGCGGTCGAAAGCTTGGCGACGGCGGGATCCTGGCCGAACACCACCTGCTTCAGATCGCGTTCGAGGTTTTCGAGCGCGCGCTTGTCGTCCTTGGAAACCGATTTCGGCGGGATGCGCGCCATGGTCGCGATCACCGCTTCGATCTCCTTCGCGGTGATCTTCTTCTTGCGGCGGCTGGGCGGGACGAGCATCTGCATCGCGCCGACCTCGTCGACCACGTCGATCGCCTTGTCGGGCAGCTTGCGGTCGTTGATGTAGCGCGCCGACAGCTCGACCGCAGTTTTCAGCGCATCGAGCGTGTACTTGACCTTGTGATGATCCTCGAACGCGCTCTTGAGGCCACGCAGGATCTTCACCGTATCCTCGATCGTCGGCTCGTTGACGTCGATCTTCTGGAAGCGGCGCAGCAGCGCGCGGTCCTTCTCGAAATGGTTGCGGAATTCCTTGTAGGTGGTCGAGCCGATGCAGCGGATGCTGCCGGAGGACAGCGCGGGCTTGAGCAGGTTGGAGGCGTCCATCGCCCCGCCGCTGGTCGCGCCTGCCCCGATCACCGTATGAATCTCGTCGATGAACAAAATCGCGTGCGGCATCTTTTCCAGTTCGGAGACGACCTGCTTCAGGCGTTCCTCGAAATCGCCGCGATAGCGCGTGCCCGCGAGCAGCGCGCCCATGTCGAGCGAGTAGATCACCGCTTCGGACAGGACTTCGGGCACGTCGCCTTCGACGATCTTGCGCGCGAGGCCTTCGGCAATCGCGGTCTTCCCGACGCCGGGATCGCCGACATAGAGCGGGTTGTTCTTGGACCGGCGGCACAGGATCTGCACCGTGCGGTCCACTTCCGGCCCGCGCCCGATCAGCGGGTCGATCTTGCCGCTGTCGGCCTTGGCGTTGAGGTCGACCGTGAACTGGCTGAGCGCGGTCTCCTTCTTGTTGCCCTTGGCCTCTTCCTTCTCCTCGGCCTCGGCCTCGTCGTTGCCGCGCGCCCCGCGCGGCTCGATCGCCTGGCCGCCCTTGCCGATGCCGTGGCTGATGAAGCTGACCGCATCCAGCCGGCTCATGTCCTGCTGCTGCAGGAAATAGACCGCGTAGGAATCGCGTTCGGAAAACAGCGCGACCAGCACGTTCGCGCCGGTGACCGTGTCCTTGCCGGAGGATTGCACGTGCAGGATCGCGCGCTGGACGACCCGCTGGAAACCGGCGGTCGGCTGGGGCTCGCCCGCCTCGTCGGCCTTGAGCGACTGGTATTCCTGATCGAGATAGGTGCGCACGACGTCGCCCAGTTCGGCCAGGTCCACCCCGCATGCGCCCATCACCTCGGCCGCGTCGTCGTCCGCGATCAGGGCGAGCAGCAGGTGTTCGAGCGTGGCATATTCGTGCCGCCGCTCGCGCGCGCCGTCGAGCGCGGCGTGGAGGGTCTTTTCGAGATTTTGCGCAAAGCTGGGCATCAGGTATCCTGCGGGGTCTGGCAGCGGGCCAAGGGGCTGCGAAATGTCACCGGAGTTTCGCGCAAAGGGGTGAGCGCGGGGTGAACGGCATGCGACAAATATTGGTGGCCATCAGGCCGATGTGAAGGGGGCGCGTGCGAAGGGCGCACAGCTCTCATTCCCCGCTTTTCCTCGAAAACAGCGCTTCTGCGGCGCTGCGCTGCTGGGAATATTTCAGCCGGTGCTGCTCGACCCGTGCGATCTCGACCTGCAGCAGGCGGATCCGCTCGTCGAGTTCGAATTGCGAAAGGCGCGAAAGATCGTCGGCAGCCAGCAGGCTGGCCGCATCGCTGGTGGGGCGGGGGCCGACGTCTTCTTCCATGCGGCTCACTCTCCCCCCACTCCCGGTTGCTGTCAATGCGCCGTGAAGCTACGGGCCGCTTAGCTTGGTCACTGGTGCGATATTGTCGCGCCCTCCGGGGGGAGAACGAATGGAAACCGTGCCCGAAACAATGCGCGCCATCGGGATGTCCGGCAATGGCGGCCCCGAGGTTCTGGTGCTGGAGGAAGGCGTCGCGGTCCCGCAGCCCGGCAAGGGCGAGGTGCTGCTCAAGCTCGCCTATGCCGGGGTCAACCGGCCCGACTGCATCCAGCGTGCCGGGCTCTATCCGCCGCCACCGGGAGCTTCGCCCATTCTCGGGCTGGAGGCTTCGGGAGAGATCGTGGCCGTGGGCGAGGGGGTCGATCCCGCGCGGCTGGGCGAGCATGTCTGCGCGCTGACGCCCGGCGGGGCCTATGCCGAATATTGCGTGGTGGCCGAGGGGCATGTCCTGCCCGTGCCCGATGCGCTGACCCTGGCGGAAGCCGCGGCGCTGCCCGAAACCCTGTTCACCGTGTGGCACAATGTCTTCCAGCGCGGGATGGCGCGCGACGGGGAGACGCTGCTGGTCCACGGCGGCACGAGCGGAATCGGCACGATGGCGATCATGCTCGGCAAGGCCTTCGGGCTGACCACGATCGTCACCGCGGGCAGCGAGGAGAAGTGCGACGGCGCCCCCCGCGTCGGGGCCTCCAATGCGATCGCTTCCAAGACCACCGATTTCGGCGACGCGGTGGGCCTCTTCA
>PAVA01000075.1 GCA_002712945.1 Citromicrobium sp. | reverse complement strand
GCCGCGGCAACCACGACGTGATGATGCGCGGCACCTTCGCCAATATCCGCATCAAGAACGAAATGGTCCCCGGCGTCGAGGGTGGCTACACCACCTATAACGGCGAACAGATGCCGATCTACGACGCCGCCATGCGCCACAAGGAAGACGGCACCCCGCTGGTGGTCGTCGCGGGCAAGGAATACGGCACGGGCTCCAGCCGCGACTGGGCGGCCAAGGGCACGATCCTGCTGGGCGTGCGTGCGGTGATCGTCGAGAGTTTCGAGCGTATTCACCGCTCCAACCTCGTCGGGATGGGCGTGCTGCCGCTGCAGTTCAAGGATGGCGATACGCGCGAAACGCTGGGCCTCACCAGCACCGACAGCTTCACCATTCGCGGCCTCGCCGATCTCAAGCCGGCGCAGGACGTGACCGTGGACGTGACGCGCGAGGACGGCAGCACCTTCAGCTTCACCGCCAAGTGCCGGATCGATACCGAGAACGAGCTGGACTACTACCGCAACGGCGGCATCCTGCAGTACGTCATCAGGAAGCTGGCGAGCCAGTAAGGCTCACCGCCTCTCAGGCATAAGAAAAGGCCCGGCCATTGCGGTCGGGCCTTTTCGTTTGGGTCATGCGAAAAGGGCGGAGGCAGCTCCTGGCAAGCCACCCCCGCCCAAGACACAGCGCTCGCGTGGCCCCAGGGCCGGAGCGCCGATCAGTCGTCGGATTTGGAGGCCCACTTGCGGCGGGTGATGATCGCCAGCGCCGCGGCGCCGAACAGCAGGCCGACCGGCGGTGCGGGCACCGGTGTACCGCTGCTGCCGCCATGGCCCGAACCGCCCGTGCTCGACCAGCCGCTGCTGCCGTGGCCATGGCTCGAGCCATTGCCCGAACTGGTGCTGACATCGCCCGAAGTGGAAGAGCTGGTGCTGACGTCGCCGGAGGTCGAGCTGCTGCTCGACACGTTGCCCGAGGTGGACGAGCTGCTGCTCACGTCGCCGGAGGTCGAGGACGAGCTGCTGACATCGCCCGAGGTGGACGAACTGCTCGAAACGTCGCCGGACGAGGAACTGGAGACATCGCCCGATGACGAGCTCGAAACGTCGCCCGAGGACGAGCTCGAAACATCGCCCGAAGAGCTGGAACTGGTCGAGCTGGACGGGTTGCCCGAGGTCGAGGAGGAGGTCGACGAGGATGTGCTGACACCGCCCGTGGACGTGCTGACACCGCTCGAGGTGCTGACTCCGCCTGTCGACGTCGAGACGCCGCCGGTCGAGGTGCTGACACCGCCGGTGGACGTGGACACGCCCCCGGTGGTCGACGAGCTGCTGCTGGTCGAGGTCACGCCGCCGGTCGAGGTCGAGGTGGACCCGCCCGAAGTCGAGGTCGAAGTCGATGCACCGACGTCGATGTCGATGTCGATCCCGCCCGAGGTGGAGCCGGTCGATCCGACGCCGCTGGTCGTGGTCGTGCTGATCGAGACCGTGCCGCTGCTGCCGCCACCGCCGAAGAAACCGCCGAAGAAGCCACCGCCGAAACCGCCGCCGCCGCTGCCGCCGATCACGGTCAGCCCGCCGCCCTGGCCGCCACCGCCGCCCGCGAAACCGCCGCCGCCATAGCCGACCTGGGTCGCGGTGGGCGCGACCGCAACGACCGTGCGCGATGCACCATCGCCGAACTGGGCGCAGGCTTCCGCAGCCGCGACGAGATCCGCATCCTCGTGCGAGATCCGCGCGGTGCGGCTGCGTGCGTCGTAGATGATCTGTTCGCCCGCGCCGACGCCGGTGCCGCCTGCCCCTGCGAGGCTGGCGGGCACACATTCGACCGTCCGCTTGACCACCCGGCGCTTGCGCAGCGTGGTGCGCGGCACCTCGCGCTCGACGACGCGGTCTTCCTTGACGTAGCGCATCGCCGGAGCGGGCGCGTCCTTGACCGACTTGTAATCGGTCGCGGCGACCTGCTCTTCGGCCACGTGAAGCGCGCCACCGGCAAGCATTGCGGTGCCCGCGGCGGTCGCGGAGAGTTTTGCGAGGGCGATTTTCATCGACATAGGCCAGACTCTTTAATTGCGGAGCGCTTTACAAACCGTTGCCATCGGCGGCTCCGATGGGGGAGGTAAAGCGCGCCTATGTGCCTTACACCTTGTGCGCGGGGCCTCGCGCAACGCGATTAACCATGAAAAAGCATCGGCTTGCGAAGATTCGGCGGGCGAGTGGCCGCGCTCGCGATCACCTGTCCCAAGCTGGCACCGCGCCCTGCGAAGATGTTACGCGATTGTCAGGACTTGCCGGTGAACAGGTCGGGCGAATCGGTTTTCGGGGCCTCGAGTCCCAGATGGCTCCACCCTCCCGCATTGAGGCAGCGCCCGCGCGCGGTGCGTGCCACCAGCCCCAGCTGGATGAGGAACGGCTCGACCACATCCTCCAGCGTGTCGCGCGGTTCGGCGAGGCCTGCGGCGAGCGTCTCGATCCCCACCGGGCCGCCGCCATAGGTCTCCGCAATCATGGTGAGATAGCGGCGGTCCATTGCATCCAGCCCCAGCGAATCGACCTCCAGCTTGGTCAGCGCATCATCCGCGACCTTGGCCGAGATGGTGGGCGCATCGGCCACACTGGCGAAGTCGCGCACGCGCCTGAGCAGCCGCCCCGCGACACGCGGCGTCCCGCGAGAGCGGCGGGCGATCTCGCGCGCGCCATCGGGCTCGATCGCAAGCCCCAGCTTGTTCGCGCCGCGCGTCACCACCCGCTCCAACTCCTCGTGCGTGTAGAAGTTGAGCCGCACCGGGATACCGAAGCGATCGCGCAGCGGCGTGGTCAGCAGGCCCTGCCGGGTAGTCGCGCCGATCAGCGTGAAGGGCGGCAGGTCGATCCGCACAGAACGCGCCGAGGGCCCTTCGCCAATCATGATGTCGAGCGCGCGATCCTCCATCGCGGGATAGAGCACTTCTTCGACCACCGGATTGAGGCGGTGGATCTCGTCGATGAAGAGCACGTCGTGCGGTTCGAGATTGGTCAGCAGCGCGGCGAGGTCGCCCGCCTTGGCGATCACCGGGCCCGATGTGCTGCGGAAGCCCGCGCCCAGCTCGCGCGCGACGATCTGCGCGAGCGTGGTCTTGCCCAGCCCCGGCGGTCCGAAGAACAGCGTGTGGTCCATCGCCTCGCCGCGTGTCTTGGCGGCGGCGATGAAGACGGACAGGTTCTCGCGCGCAGCCTCCTGCCCGATGAACTCGGTAAGGCTCTTGGGCCGCAGCGCCGCATCGGGATCGTCCGGCAGACGTTCGGGCGTGTGAAAGGGCTGGTCGGTCATCCGAAGACAGCCAAAAAGAGCGCTGCCGAGAACGACACGACAGAAATCCATCCGAACGCCTTCACCGACCAACCGGTCATCGCGGAGAGTTCCTTCTCTACTTTGTCGGCCTTTCGAACCTGCATATTGCCGTAGATTGATGCGAGTGCGTAGATCAACTCGAGCTCACTGAGCTTCGCAATGAACTTGCGAGTGACAACTTGCCCCCTCCAAGCCACACCGAGCGCACAGACAATCCCAATCCAAAATAGAACGGCTAGTACTTCCGCCTGTGCCGGAGGCTGCTCAGCGGTAACTACCCCGAAAAGACCACCCGAATTCAAGGTCAACAAAGACGCTAGCAGCCATTTATAGGATGACGCATGCTCCTCAACTAATACCGCCCTACTGGCACCATGCCGCGCCAATGTGATCTTGGCTAACTCAGGCGAAAAGTCTTCGTACTCCTCGTCATCTTCAGAGTTAGAAATTTGGTTCACGGAATTCTCTCAGATCATTTTGAAGCTGGTTACAAGCCCGCATCAAAACGGGTTCACCGTATAGCCCTGTTGCTGGAGCAGCGCGTGGGCGGTCATGGCGGAGAGGGCCAGTTCCACGCCGGGGATTAGCTCGTCTTTCGCCACGCTTAGCCCCGCCGCGCTCTGGCCGCAGACTATGAAGCGCACGCCCTGGTCGATCATCGCGCGCACCGGACCGCCGGAAGGGTTCGCTTCGCCCCGGTCGCGCGCGGCCCACGCGGCATCGGTCAACAGGTCGAACAGCGCGCGCCCGTGGACGACCACCGCCGCGCGGTTTTCCATCGGTGCCACCCCGGCGCGTGCGTGCATGTTGACGAGGCGCGCGGCGCTCTCGAAACCCCGGTTGAGCTTGCCGTCCTCGGCAGGCTGGGCGACGTCGAAGGCGATGTGGAAGCCCGCATCCTCGGGAATGGCGAAGTCGGTATCGGGCACGTCGGCAACGGGCCCGAACTCCTCGAATACCGGGCCGTAGGAGAACCCGGCGGGCTCCTGCGCGGAGGCGGGCGCGCCCGCCAGCAGCATCGCCGAAACCACTATGATCGCAATGCGCATACCGTTTCTCCTTCAGCCCGCCGCCTTCTTGAGCGCGACCCGGATCAGCTCGCCCTCGCTCGCGCCGTCGCCCAGTTCGCCCTGCGCCTCGGCCACCGCCTTTGCCGCGATCGCGGGCTTGAAGCCCAAATTCTCCAGCGCGGAGACCGCATCGGCGCTCGCCCCGCCCTTCAGCGCAGAAACGGCCGCTCCGCCCTCGCCTGCCGGAAGCGCGCCGGCCTTGTCCTTCAGCTCGTTGACGATCCGTCCGGCCAGCTTCGGGCCGACGCCGTTGGCCCGCGCCACCATCGCCGCATCGCCATTCGCGCACGCCGCCTGCACTTCGCTGGCCGACAGGACGGAGAGGATCGCCAGAGCGACCTTGCTGCCCACCCCCTGCACGGAGGTGAGCAGGCGGAACCAGTCGCGCTCGGCCGCCTCGGCGAAACCGAGCAGGCGCATGTCGTTCTCGCTCACCTGCAGATCGGTGAACACGCGCACCTCCGCCCCCTCGCTCCCCAAAGCATCGAGTGTGCGGGTCGAGCAGTGGACGAGATAGCCGACGCCGCCCACGTCGATCACCGCCCAGTCGGGGCCGGTCGCGTCGAGCGTTCCGGTGAGCTTCGCAATCATGGTTTGTTCCTGCCCGAGTCGGCCTCACAATGCCAGCGCAGTGCGCAGGTTTTGCCAAGCCGATGCGGTGGCCTGACACACCTGACACAGTGTACAGGCGTTGAAATCGACTCGATCAGTGCGGCACTTTTGATCGAACCGTTCGATCACTTGGCGGAGAAGGCGATTCGACGATGGCAAAGAGCGACCGCCACCATACCGCGCCCCTGCGGAGTAGGAAAATTCACGCCCGGCGCTGCGGCGTGGACAGCGGGCCGCGCTTGCGGCAACGCTTGGCGCCATGAGCTTCAATACCTTCGGGCGGGTCTTCCGCTTCACAACCTGGGGGGAAAGCCACGGGCCGGCGATCGGCGCGGTGGTCGACGGGTGCCCGCCGGGCATCGGCTTGAGCGAAGAAGATATCCAGCCGTGGCTCGACCGGCGGCGGCCCGGCCAGAGCAAGTTCACCACCCAGCGGCGCGAGCCCGACCAGGTCAAGATCCTGTCCGGCGTGTTCGAGGGCAAGACCACGGGCACGCCGATTTCGTTGATGATCGAGAATGTCGATCAGCGCTCCAAGGACTACTCCGAGGTCGCGCAGGCCTATCGCCCCGGCCATGCCGACTATGCCTACGACGCGAAATATGGCTTCCGCGACTATCGCGGCGGCGGGCGGTCGAGCGCGCGCGAAACCGCGATGCGCGTGGCGGCGGGCGCGATTGCCCGGCTCGTCATTCCGCAGGTGACGATCCGCGCGTGGGCCGAACAGATCGGCGAGGCGCCGGTGCTCTATTCGCGCTTCGATGCGGACGAGATCGACCGCAATCCCTTCTTCTGCCCCGACCCCGAAACCGTGCCCAGGTGGGAACGGATCGTCGACGAGGCGCGCAAGGCGGGCAGCTCGGTTGGCGCGACGGTGAGCTGCTGGGCCGAGGGCGTGCCCGCCGGATGGGGCGCGCCGGTCTACGCCAAGCTCGATGCGGACGTTGCCTCGGCCATGATGGGCATCAACGCGGTCAAAGGGGTCGAGATCGGCGACGGCTTCGCCGCAGCGATGAGCACGGGCGAGGCCAATGCCGATGCGATGCGGCCCGGTAGCGGGCAAAATGATGCACCGCACTATTCATCGAACCATGCGGGCGGCATCGCGGGCGGGATCAGCACCGGGCAGGACGTGACCTGCCGGGTCGCGTTCAAGCCGACCAGTTCGATCCTGACGCCGGTCGAGACGATCACCCGCGACGGAAAAGCCACGGAAATCAGCACCAAAGGCCGTCACGATCCCTGCGTCGGCATCCGCGGCGTGCCGGTTGTGGAGGCGATGATGGCCTGCGTTCTGGCGGACCATTTCCTGCTTCACCGTGCCCAGTGCGGGTGAAGGCCCCGGCGAAATATCGAGCCAGCCGAAAGTTCCATAAATTTCATCGATAAATTCGATTGTTGCCATCGCCACAAATCGCTTTTGTGCGACGCAACAGGCACTACTTGGGGGGCTGAGTTTCACACCCAAGGAGGAACAGCAATGGGTATCATCGGATCCGAAATCAAACCGTTCAAGGCGACCGCATTCCAGGCCGGCAAGGACTTCTTCGACGTCACCGACGAGGACGTGAAGGGCAAGTGGGCCGTCTTCTTCTTCTACCCGGCGGACTTCACCTTCGTGTGCCCGACCGAGCTGGAAGACCTCGGCGAGAAGTACGAGATGCTGCAGCAGATGGGTGTCGAGGTCTACGCCGTCAGCACCGACACGCATTTCAGCCACAAGGCCTGGCACGACACCAGCGAGCGGATCGGCAAGCTCAAGTTCGCCTTCCTCGGCGACCAGCTGCACACGATCTCCAAGAACTTCGGCGTGTTGCGTGAGGAAATGGGCCTCGCCGACCGTGCGACCTTCGTCGTCGATCCCGACGGCGTGATCCAGATCGTCGAGCAGACCTGCGAAGGCGTCGGCCGCAACGCGAACGAGCTGACCCGCAAGATCAAGGCGGCGCAGTATGTCCGCGAGAACCCCGGCCAGGTGTGCCCGGCCGCGTGGGAAGAAGGCGAGGAAACGCTCGCTCCCTCGCTCGACCTCGTCGGCAAGATCTAAGGGTCGGCAAGATCCGGGCGGCAAGGCCTGTAACAAGGCCTTGCCCAGCCTAGGTGGCCCGGCTTCCGCCCTCCCCCTCCCCAATGCGGGGGTCGGGTCACCACCATCCACCCCTCCTTCCTACTCTCCGGCAAAATGGGACATGGCCATGCTCGACACGCAGATGACGCAGCAACTCAAGCAGTATCTCGAAACCCTGCGCGAGCCGGTGGAACTGGTCGCGTCGCTCGGCGATGACGAGAAGTCGCGCCAGACGCGCGAGCTGCTGGAAGAGATCGCGGCGCTGCACGATCTGGTCTCGGTCGATCTCGGCGGCGACGACGAACGCAAGCCCAGCTTCATCATCCGCCGCGCCAGCGACGCCGAAAAGTGGGTCCGCTTCGCCGGGCTCCCGATGGGCCACGAGTTCACCTCGCTGGTGCTCGCGCTGCTGTGGGCGGGTGGGCACCCCCCGAAGGTCGAGGAAGACCTGCTGGAAGACATCCGCCGGATCGAGCAGGATCTCGAGTTCGAGATGTTCTTCTCGCTCTCCTGCCACAACTGCCCCGACGTGGTTCAGGCGCTGACGCTGATGGCGCTGGAGAACAGCCGCATCACCGCCACGCTGATCGATGGCGGCGCGTTCAAGGACGAGGTCGAGGCACGCGACATCATGGCCGTGCCCGCGACCTTCCTGAACGGGGAAAGCTTCTACAACGGCAAGATCGAGCTGGCTCAGATTCTCGAGCGGCTCGACACGTCTTCGGGTGAGAAGGCTGCGGCCAAGCTCAACGAGCGCGAGCCCTACGAGGTGCTGGTGATCGGCGGCGGCCCCGCCGGGGTCGCGACCTCGGTCTACACCGCGCGCAAGGGCTTTCGCACCGGCATCGCGGCCGAACGTTTCGGCGGGCAGCTGCAGGACACGCTCGGGATCGAGAACCTTCCCGGCACCGCCTATACCGAAGGCCCCAAGCTTGCCGCCAATCTGGAAGAGCAGGTCAAGGCCAACGCAATCGACATGATCAACCTCGTCCAGGCCGAAAAGCTGATCCCCGCGGACAAGGAAGGCGGGATGCACAGGGTGCGCTTCGCCAATGGCGGCGAGCTGTCGGCCCGCGCGATCGTGCTCGCGACCGGCGCGCGCTGGCGCAATCTCGGCGTGCCGGGAGAGCAGGAATATCGCAACAAGGGTGTCGCCTACTGCCCGCACTGCGACGGCCCGCTGTTCAAGGGCAAGCGGATCGCGGTGATCGGTGGCGGCAACTCGGGCGTCGAGGCGGCGATCGACCTCGCCAAGATCGTCGGCCATGTCACGCTGATCGAGTTCGACACCGCGCTGCGCGCCGATGCCGTGCTGCAGAACAAGCTGCGCAGCCTCGACAATGTCGAGATCATCACCAACGGCCAGACGACCGAAATCACGGGCGACGGGTCGCGGGTCAACGGGTTGATCGTGAAGGACCGCGAAACCGGCGAGGATCGCGAGATCGCGCTGGAAGGCGTGTTCGTGCAGATCGGCCTCGTCCCCAATACCGAGTGGCTGAAGGACTCCGGGCTCGAATTGTCGAAGCACGGCGAGATCGTGACCGACGAGCGCGGCGCGACCAACTTGCCCGGCATTTTCGGCGCGGGCGATGCGAGCACCGTGCCCTACAAGCAGATCGTGGTCGCGATGGGCCAGGGTGCGAGCGCCGGCCTTTCGGCGTTCGACTACCTCATCCGGACCGAGCCTGCAGACAAGATCGCCCAGGCGGCCTGATCCATATCCCTTGAACCGAGAAAGCGGCGCCTCCTGTTACATGCAGGGGGCGCCGCTTTCGCGTGCGGTCCGCAGACGATCTGAAAATCGCATCACTCAATCAGTTCAAGCCAATTAATCGATTGGACCTATCACGGCATCAAGCGCATTCTCTCCTTATCGGCGACTCGAGTCGCCCGAGCAGAGGAGTGGATAATGGACGCGAAGACTGGTTCGATCGGGGGCGGTTGCCCCTTCTCAGGCGATGGCGGCGTGCGGGCCCTGCTGGGGCGCACCAACAAGGACTGGTGGCCCAACGCGCTCGACCTGCACATCCTCACGCAGAACGGCACCTCGCCCGATCCGATGGGCGAGGATTTCGATTATTGCGAGGCATTCAACGCGCTCGACTATCAGGCGCTGAAGAAAGACCTCCACGCGCTGATGACCGACAGCCAGGACTGGTGGCCGGCGGATTACGGGCACTACGGCCCGTTCTTCATCCGCATGGCGTGGCACGCGGCCGGTACTTACCGTACGGGTGATGGCCGTGGGGGTGCCAGCAGCGGGCAGCAGCGCTTCGCTCCGCTCAATTCCTGGCCCGATAACGGCAACCTCGACAAGGCGCGGCGCCTGCTGTGGCCGATCAAGCGCAAGTACGGCAAGCACATCAGCTGGGCGGACCTGTTCATCCTGACCGGCAATGTCGCCATCGAATCGATGGGCGGGCCTGTCTTCGGCTTCGGCGGCGGCCGCAAGGACGTCTACGAGCCCGAGCAGGACGTCTACTGGGGTTCGGAAGAACAGTGGGTCGACGAAGGCGTCGAGACGCGCATCATCCCCGACGAGGGCAAGGCGCTCGAAAACCCGCTCGCCGCGATCCAGATGGGCCTGATCTACGTCAACCCGGAAGGCCCCGGCGGGAATCCCGATCCGCTCCAGTCGGCGCGCGACATGAAGGAAACCTTCGCCCGCATGGCGATGAACGACGAGGAAACCGTCGCTCTCACCGCAGGCGGCCACGCCTTCGGCAAGTGCCACGGCGCCGTTCCGCCCGACCAGCTCAGCGGCTCGCCCGAGAGCGAGGCGCTCGAGCTGATGGGCTTCGGCTGGGCCACGGACGCAGAGCAGATCGAGAAGGGCCACATCACCACCTCGGGCCTCGAGGGTGCGTGGACGCCCAACCCGACCCAGTGGGGCGGCGACTATTTCCGCTTGCTGTTCAAGTACGAGTACGAGCTCGTGAAGAGCCCGGCGGGCGCGCAGCAGTGGCAGCCGGTCGACCCCGATCCGGAGGATATGGCGCCCGATGCGCGCGATCCTTCGAAGAAGGTGCCGACCATGATGACCACCGCCGACATGGCGCTGAAGATCGACCCGGACTATCGCAAGATTTCCGAGCGCTTCCGCGACGATCAGGCGGCGCTTGACGAGGCCTTCGCCCGTGCCTGGTTCAAGCTGTGCCACCGCGACATGGGGCCCAAGGTCCGCTATCTCGGCCCGGAAGTGCCGCAGGAAGACCTGATCTGGCAGGACCCCATTCCCGCCGGAACGCAGGCCTCGGACAGCACGGTTTCGGACTTCAAGGCCAAGGTGCTCGATAGCGGCCTTAGCGTGCGCGAGCTCGTGAAGGCGGCATGGGCTTCGGCCTCGACCTACCGCAAGAGCGACCATCGCGGCGGTGCCAACGGCGCGCATATCCGCTTCGCCCCGCTCAAGGACTGGGCGGTCAACGATCCCGAGGAACTCTCGAAGGTGCTGTCCAAGCTGGACGAGCTTCGCGGCGATCTCTCGATGGCCGACGCGATCGTGATCGCGGGTTCGGCCGCGGTCGAGAAGGCGGCGAAGGATGCCGGGTTCGACATCGCTGTTCCGGTCACCACCGGGCGCGGCGATGCCCGCGAGGACCAGTTCGACGCGGAGAGCTTCGAGCCGCTCGAGCCCTTTGCGGACGGCTTCCGCAACTACCTCAAGACCAAGGCCGAGGTGAAGACCGAGGACATGCTGATCGACCGGGCCAGCCTGCTCGGCCTCTCGATCCCCGAAATGACCGTACTGGTCGGCGGGATGCGGGCGCTCGGCGCGGTGAGCAAGCACGCCAAGCATGGAAACAATATCGGCGTTCTGACCGACCGGCCCGGCACGCTCACCAACGACTTCTTCGTCAACCTGCTCGACATGGGGACGAAGTGGGAAGTGGTCGACGAGAGCGGCGACGAGGAATTCGTCGGCAAGGACCGCAAATCGGGCGAGGAGCGGTGGCACGCGACGCGCACCGATCTCGTCTTCGGGTCCAACTCGCAGCTGCGCGCCGTTTCCGAGGTCTATGCCGAGAACGGCCACGAAGAGAAGTTCGTGCGCGACTTCATCGCGGCGTGGACCAAGGTGATGGATGCCGACCGCTTCGACCTGACCTACGCGAAGTATCACTGATCGACGCGGCTCCGGCCGCGAGCGACAAGGGGCCCCTGGCAGCGATGCCGGGGGCCTTTTTCGTTTGGGCAGCGCCTATGGGCAGCGGTGGAACTGCAGCGGAAAGTCGTGCAATTCCCGAATGATGCCTCAAAAAAACGGTCCCCCGGCCCCGCGATCGCCGCATACCGCCCTAAGTAGGTAGAGTCTTGCGGCCATGGGGGTCCGCTTGGATACCGAGGTAGATTAGTGGCAGATCAAATACGCAGTCGGCTCGAGTTCATGGAATTCGACGACGCGCAGCGCAAAAAGCTGCGCACCGCACAGTCCGCCGTTCGCGCGGTGATCGGCAAGGCGCTCGACCGCTTTTACGAACGCGCGAAGCAGACGTCGGAGACAGCCGCGTTCTTCGACGGCCAGGCCCATATGGATAGGGCCAAGGCTGCGCAGGAAAAGCACTGGTCGCATATCGCCTCCGCCGAGTTCGATTCGTCCTATTATGAGAGCGCCCGCCGGACCGGTGCGACGCATGCCCGGATCGGCCTCGAGCCGCGCTGGTATGTCGGCAGCTACGCCATCGTGGTCGAGGAGCTGGTGCACGGCGTGGCCCGGCGCACCCCGTTCTGGAAGCGGGTGGTCGCGCTGTTCAATCCTTCTGCCGCCCACGAGACGACGCTGGCGCTCATCAAGGGCGCGATGCTCGACATGGAATTGTCGCTCTCCGTCTATTTCGAGGAAGCGAGCGCCTCGCGCGAGGCGGCTGTGGCGCAGCTGGAAGACGTGCTGGCCGCACTGTCGGAAGGCGACCTCACCCGTTCGCTGACCGGAATGCCGGAGAGCTTTTCGGGCCTCGAGCGCAGCTACAACGGCGCCCTTTCGAAGGTCCGCGAGATGATCGCGGCCGTGGCCGACGCGACGAGCAGGATCGATGCGAGCGTGCACGAGATCGCGCAGGCATCCGAAGACCTCGCCCGCCGTACCGAAAGCAACGCGTCCAGCCTGGAGGAAACATCCGCAGCCATCACGCAGATGGACGGCCGGCTGAAGACCGGCGCGCAAGCATCGCGATCGACCGTGGAGCGCGCCGACCAGACGATCGCGACCGTCTCCAGCGGCCGCGGGATAGCCGACCAGGCGGTAGGCGCGATGACCCGCGTGGCCGATTCGACCGAAGGCATCGACGGCGTGATCGAAGGGCTGGACAAGATCGCCTTCCAGACGCGGGTTCTTGCAATGAACGCTGCGGTCGAGGCGGGCCGCGCGGGCGAAGCCGGTCGTGGCTTCGCAGTGGTTGCCGACCTCGTCTCCGCGCTCGCCATGCGGGCCGAGGAAGAGGCCGGGCAGGCGCGCGAACAGCTCACCGCGATCCAGGCCGATATCGGCACGGCCGTCGGCATGGTGAAGCGGGTGGACGGGGCCCTGTCCGACATCGCGCAGGACGTGGACCAGGTGCATGAACTGCTGGGCAGCATGGCCGCGGACAATACCGCCCAGGCCGGGACCATCGGCGAAATATCGAGCGCGGTGGGCACGATGGACAGCTCGACCCAGCAGAATGCCGCCATGGTCGAACAGACCTCTGCCTCGGCGCGCAACCTCGCCAGCGAGGTCAGCATGCTGGCCGAGCTGACCAAGGCCTTCTGCCTGGACGAAAGCCCGAACCGGCTGCCCGCAGCGCTTGCGGCACGTCCCGCACACACGATGTCCGGGGCCGTCTCGCTCCGCCATCACTGACATACGGGCGCTTGCGCGCAGTTTTCTGGCGCGATGCACAAGGGGCCCCTGGCAGTAATGCCGGGGGCCTTTTTTGAAATGAGCCGTCGACAGCGGGTGTCAGTATGCTAATGCGAGCCCTTCGCAAGAAGAAAGGTTCACAATGCGCAATCTGAAATTCCTCGTCCCCGTCGCCGCCTCCGCGCTGGCCCTCGCCGCGTGCGCGGAAGCCCCCGAGGCGACCACCGAAGAAACCGCCGCGACCGAAGACGCCGATGCCGGGACCGCCGCTGTCGAAGCCGAAACCACCGTGCTCGACGCGAACACCGCCACCGCCGAGGAACTGGCGGGCGTCGAAGGCATCTCGCCCGAACTGGCCGACGCGATCGTCGCCGGGCAGCCCTATGACAGCGTGACCGATTTCCACGCCCTGCTGACCGAAACGCTGAGCGAGGACGAAGCCGAGGCCGTGCTCGTCGACGTGTTCGTGCCGATCAACCTCAACACCGCCAGCGAAGAGGAAATCCGCCTCGTCCCCGGCATGACCGACAAGATGGTCCACGAGTTCGAGGAATACCGCCCCTATGCCGACATGGGCGTGTTCGACCGCGAAATCGGCAAATATGTCGACGAGGAGGAAGTCGCGCGCTTCCGCAAATACGTCACGCTTTGAGCGTCTTTCGCTGACGCCATTGCAGCACGATCCTGACGATCTCGATCGCCGCCATGATCCCGATGTGGATGTAGGCGGTGGTCGGGTCGAAGGCCGACAGCGCCCAGTGGACGAAGACCAGCACCGCCGCCGGATAGACCAGCCGGTGAAGGCGCTTCCATGACCGCTTGAGCGCACGCATCGAAGCATCGTTCGAGGTGACCGCCAGCGGCACAAACAGCGCCAGCGCCAGCCACCCGGCGAGGACATAGGGCGTCGAGGCCTCGTCCCAGATGATCGCCGGATCGGCCTTGCGCCACAGATAGACGGTGGTGTGCCCGGCGGCATAGGCGAAGCTCGCCACGCCCAGATCGCGCCGCCTGCGCACAAGCCATTTCGCGATCGGATTGCGCCGGAACGCCAGCCTGATCGGCGTCACCGCCAGCGTCGCCATCAGCAGCCAGGCAGCCCAGTCCCCGCTATCGCCGATAATGTGGCCGTAGCCGTAGAGATCGGGGGTTGCCCCCCAGCGCCACAGCATCCACGCGCCGGGCAGGGCGAGCACCAGCCACAGGAACGGTCGGGAGCGGACGAGCGCCATCAGCGGCTCCTCTTCAATACGATATAGAGCGCACCCTCGCCCCCGTGGCGGCGGTGCGCCTTGCGGATCGCGGCGATGGCAGAGCCGTGTTCGCTTGCGGCCAGCCAGTCGAGCAGTTTGGCGCGGATCGCCCCGCGCTGCGTGCCCCGGTCGGCCGGATCGGCGGGGCGCGGCTTGCCGGTGACGATCAGGATTACCCGCGCGCCCATCCCGCGCGCCTGCGCCATCCCGTCCATCAGCCGGGTATAGGCGCGGTCGAGGCCATGGCCATGCAGGTCGAGCGAGAAATCGGGCGCGATCTCGCCCGCCTTCAACCGCCGGTCCCAGTGCGAATCGAGATTGCCGCGCGGGTTGCGCCCGGTGGGGCGCGGCACCACGGGTGCAGGGCTCGCCATCGGCGGTGGCGGCGCATGGCGCGGCATCGGGGCCGCGACGGGCTTCGGCGCGGGATGCACCGCAGGTTTCGGAGGCACGGGGCGCAGCGGCTCGACGGTCGCGGCGAGCTTTTCCCACTCCGCCGCTTCTTCCTCGGTCAGTCCGCGCGGTGTCCGGGCCGGGGGCCTCATCGCCCGCTTAGGCGCGCGAGCGTACCCTTGGGCAGCAGCACCAGCGCGCTGCCACGCGCACTCATCCCGCCCGCGATCTCGCGCGCGTCGCCCCCATTCCCCCAGAAGGTGTCGAAGCGGTTGGCGCCCTTGATCGCGCCGCCGGTATCCTGCGCGACCCACAGCCCGTCGGCGATGTCGCGGTCCATCTCGAGGACCACGGGCGCGCCATAGGGTACGAAGCGCGGGTCTACCGCGACGCTGTTCTCGCGCGTAACGGGCACGCCGAGCGAACCGAGCGGCCCGCTGGTGTTCAGTTCGCGGAAGAAGATCCAGCTCTCGTTCTCGCGCATCAGCGCTTTGCCTTCGACCGGGTTCTCGTTGAGATATTGCACGATGCCCTGCATCGATCCGGGGTATTGGCCGGGCCCGTCGCCCAGCAGGCCGCGCTCGCGCATCAGGGCGCCGATGGCGGTGTAGCCGCGCCCATTCTGCCCGGCATAGCCGATCCGCATCCGGCTGCCATCGGGCAGGCGCAGCAGGCCCGAGCCCTGGATCTGGAGGAAGAACATCTCGACCGCGTCGGCGGCCCAAGCGATCTCCAGCCCGCGTCCCTCGAGCGCGCCCTCCTCTATCTCGGCGCGGGAATAGTAGGGCACGAATTCGCCGCTATCGTCGTACCGGCCCAGCGGCGGGCGGCCTTCGCGCTCGGCTTCGGGCATGTCGGCGGGCCATGCGCGCACCAGATCGTCGGGCACGCGATAGACCGGCACGTCGTAACCGGGGCGCCGCGTGCGGCTGCCAAGGATTTCGGGCTCGAAATAACCGGTGGCGAAGGCGTCCCCGCTGCCGATCCGCGCGGTTTCCATGTAGGTCTCGAAGAAGGTCAGCGCATCGCCTTCCCACCGCAGCGCGGCGGTGCAGACGGGCAGCCAGTCCTGCGGGCGGGTCAACCCGCTGACGTCTTCCTTTTCGGATGCCCAGTCGCAGCTCGAGCGGAATGCGGTGAGCGCGTCGGCGGCGTCCTGCGCATCGAGGCGGAGCGAACGGAACGATGGGCCCGCGACCACGCCTGCGGCGACGGCATTCTCGACCTCGGGCGGCGGGGGCTGGTCGATCGGCGGGAAGGGCGGCTTGTCGGCACCGGGGCCGACGCAGCTGCCGAGCGTGACGAGCGCCGCAACGGGCCAGATCCACTTGAACATTGGTCCACCCCCAGCCGGCGCGCGTGATGCCGGATCAGCCCTCGTCGGTTTCGACCAGCTGCCAGTCCGGCGTGCGCGAGTCGACCCGGCGCGCGAAGGTCCAGATGTCGCGGGTCTCGATCGCATCGTCGAGCGATCCGGCCACGACATTGCCCTCGCCATCGCGCGTCACCGCAGCGATGTCGGCGACGAACCGCACCGTGATCCGCGCTTCCTTGCGCTCCAGCTCGGCATCGCGGATGGTCGCGTCCTCGATCCGGATGAGCTTGTTCTCGAGCGTTTCGCCCGCTTCTTCGCGCGCGTCGATCGCCTGCGCAAAGCCTTCGTAGACCGAATCGTCGCACAGATCGCGCAGCGTATCCTTGTCGCCCTGCCAGTAGGCCTCGAGGATCATCCCGTAGGCGCCCTTCGCCCCTTCGAGGAAGGTGACAATGTCGAAGCCGCGATCGGCCGCGATGATCGACTGCACGCCGCGTTCGACCAGCGGCAGCACGTCGGGCTTGGCCTCGTGTTCGGTCACCGCGCGGGCAGGCGCTTGCGAAGCCTGCGAGGGCTGGGCGATGCCGGGCTTGTCCTTCGCGTCGAAGCGACGCGGCACGGGCTCTTCCTCGTGCTCCGCCCGGCGGCCGAGCACCGAATAGAGCCGCAGCCCGAGAAAGACCGCAATCATGGCGAGGATGACGATTTCAGGAATCACTTGCTAAGGCACCTGGCTAGTCGGCGGACGCGCGGGGTCCGGCCATTACGCCGGACGCGCCCTTCGGGTTTTGCTTTCATTCCCACAGATAGGGGTGGATATCAAATGCACAACGCCCGGTTGTGTCAGCCTGAACGCCTGTTCGTGCCCGTTGCGGGGCGAGAAAACGGCTGCTAGGCGCCACGCCAGTATCTCGAGCGCGCGCACAGGCCCGCCCGACCCATCAACCTTGCAACCCAGAGTGAGTTTCATGGCCGACGAAGGCGACGTTCTGACCAATCTCGACACACAGTCCAGCGGCAATGGTGCGGACAACCGCCCGACCGCCGGGTTCATCAGCCAGTACATCAAGGATCTTTCGGTCGAGAACCCGAACGCGCCGGGCAGCTTCCAGTGGCAGGACGCGCCGCAGATCGACCTGCAGTTCAACATCGGCGCCAACCCGGTGAACGACGAGGTCAACGAGGTCGAGCTGAAGATCAACGTCACCGCGACCTGCGAACAGGGCCCGGTCTATGTGATCGAACTGCTCTATGCCGGGCTCGTCGGCATCCGCAACCTGCCGGACGAGCAGGCGCACATGTTCCTCTTCGCCGAAGCCCCGCGCATCCTGTTCCCCTTCGCCCGCCGCGT
>PAVA01000074.1 GCA_002712945.1 Citromicrobium sp. | reverse complement strand
GACTTGCCCTCGACGAAGTTGCGGAAGGTGTAGTTCGCCACGAGGTTGTGCTGGTGCGTGAGCGCCTCGTGCACCTCGGAGTGCTGTGCCTGGCCGAAGGTCGGCGTGCTCACGCTGGCGAGCATCGGGGTGGGCCTTGGCGCCGGCGCGGCGGCCGGTTCAGGTTCCTGCCGTGGAGGCGGCGCGGGCGACTTCGCCGGGACTGCCGGCGATCCGCCGACCGTTGCCAGCGACACGGCGCGACGGGCCTCGCCGATCTCCAGGACCACGTCCTGCTCGCTGCCCGCCTCGCGCAGCAGCTCGGCGATACGCGGCGCGAACTTGTCGCTGACAAAGTCCCGTATGAAGCGATTGGGGGCGAACAGCCGGAGGCACTGCGAGTCTTCGCTGGCCTCGAGGGGGCGTATCCAGGTGTTGAATTGTTGCGCCGGCAACTCGTCCTGCAGCTGGTTCCTGCATTGCGTCCATACCGCGTCGGGCAAAGATCACCTCGCTCGTGCCCTTCGCACGGGGCACTGAATGCTTCTTAACTTGGTTTTCCGGTGGTTCTCGCCGCCTGTTGACATCTTCGTGCCCCTGGGCGACAGGACGATGCATCATAACCCGCCCGCAATCACTTATCCACACGTGAGGTGAAATTTTTTCCTTTTTTTTGTTGTTTTATTTCAAAGGGTTAGGGTTCGAAGGGAAAGTCGCCGGCCAATGATGCCCATGATGGTCCCCGGTCCCCTGTCTGTGGATAAGTTGTGTTTATCTTTGGGGGAATTTGTTGGCCGATGGCTGCAACCCGCGGCGTTGCTGGCTTCCCCCGGCCGGCTGCAGACCCCGCCTCATCGGTCCGCCCGACGGCCCCGGGACCTGCCGCGACGGGTCGCGCCCGACACCTCGCGGAAGCCATTGAATAAACGGGGCGCTTTCTCTACAATCTGCGTCCTTTTTTGGCTGTGCCCCATCGGCACCGCGGCGCTGCCGTGACTGCCTTCCTTTATATAGAGCAACTCGAGTCACTGACATGAAAAGAACGTTCCAGCCCAGCGTGCTCAAGCGCAAGCGCAACCACGGCTTCCGCGCGCGGATGGCAACCAAGAACGGTCGCCAGGTCCTCGCCCGGCGCCGCGCCAAGGGCCGCAAGCGCCTGTCCGCGTAAGCCGGCGCCGCGCACAGCGAGAGCCGGTACCTTCGCTGATGGCCGCGTCCTTCCGCAAGCATCAACGCCTGCTCACGGCCCGGGATTACCGGGCCGTGTTCTCCTGTGTCAGCGTGAAGGCCGGTCAGCGAGAGTTCCTGCTCCTCGCCCGGCCCTCGGAGCAGCCGCACCATCGCCTCGGCCTGGCCGTCGCCAAGAAGCACGTGGCCCGGGCAGTGCGCCGCAACCGCATCAAGCGTATCGCCCGGGAACGCTTCCGCCAGCTGCCGCCCCCGGCCGTACCGCTGGATATCGTCTTCCTGACCCGGCCGGGCGCCGGCGAGCTCGACAAGGCCGCCCTCGCCACGGGCATCGACCGGCAGTTTCGTCGCCTGATCGAGCGTGCCGCGGCATGAAGAAGCTGCTGCTTGCCGTGCTCCGTGTTTACCAATGGTGCCTGAGTCCCTTTCTCGGCCACCACTGCCGCTTCTACCCGACGTGTTCCGAGTACGCCCGGGAGGCCATCGACACCCACGGTGCGGGGCACGGCATCATGCTGGCAGCCAGGCGCCTGTCGAAATGCCACCCCTGGCACGAAGGCGGCGCCGACCCGGTGCCCGCCACCCGACGCACAGACTGAGAGATTATGGATATCCAGCGAACCCTGCTCATCGGCGCCATCGCCCTGCTGTCGTTCATGCTGCTGTCCGAGTGGGTCGCGTTCCGCGACGCCCGTGAAGCCGACGCCGCGCCGGCCACCCAGCGCCTGACGGCCGGCAGCGTCCCGGCCAGCGCACAGGTGCCGGCCGCCAGCGGCGACACAGATGCTGCGGGCGAACCGGCCACGGGCGAGCTGCCCGCGGACCTCCCGCCCCCGCCCGATGACACGCCGGAAACCGCGGCCGCGGAAGCCGGGGACGCGCGCATCGTGCAGGTGTTCACCGATACGCTGGAGCTGGCCATCGACCTCAACGGCGGCGATATCGTCGAAGTCGCCCTGCCGAAATACCTGGCGGAACTCGACGGCGATGATCCCTACGTCCTCCTCGAGCGCAACAGCCGGCGCACCTACGTGGCCCAGAGCGGCCTGGTAGGTCCCGACGGTATCGACGCCCCCCGCCGCGCCCGCTACGACGCGGCCCAGACCCGCTACGAGCTCGCGCCGGGGCAGGACACGCTGACCATCGACCTGGCTTGGACCGGCAACAACGGCCTCAAGATCACCAAGCGCTTTACCCTGCGCCGCGGCGAGTACGTGCTCGACGTCACCTACCTGGTCGAGAACAACACGGAAGCGCGCTGGCAGGCCAACCTGTTCGGCCAGATCAAGCGGGACTCGAGCCCGGATCCGTCCGCGGACGCCGGACTGGGACTGCAGCCTTTCCTCGGCGCCGCCACCACGCAGCCGGACGACCGCTTCACCAAGTTCGACTTCAAGGACATGCGCGAGGACCCCTTCAAGCGCCAGCTCGAGGGCAGCTGGATGGCCATGGTACAGCACTACTTCCTCAGCGCCTGGATTCCCAACCCGCAACAGACGCACACCTACTCCACGCGTGTCACCAGTGCCGGTTTCAACATCGCCGGCTTTACCAGCCCGGCCCTGGTCGTCGACCCCGGCGAGCGCGGCAGCAGCACGGCGCGGTTCTACGCTGGGCCGAAGGACCAGTACCGCCTGGAAGAGATCTCCCCCTTCCTCGAGCTCTCGGTCGACTACGGCTGGCTCTGGTGGATCGCGCAGCCGCTGTTCTGGCTGCTGAACAAGATCCACGCGCTGGTCGGCAACTGGGGCGTGGCCATCATCGCCCTCACGGTGCTGATCAAGGCGGCTTTCTACAAGCTCTCCGCCACCAGCTACCGGTCCATGGCGAACATGCGCCGGATCACGCCGAAGGTGCAGGATATCCGCGAGCAGTACGCCGACGACAAGCAGAAGCAGTCCCAGGCGATGATGGACCTCTACCGCAAGGAGAAGATCAACCCGCTGGGCGGCTGCCTGCCGATCCTCGTGCAGATGCCGGTCTTCATCGCGCTGTACTGGGTCCTCATGGAAAGCGTCGAGTTGCGCCACGCGCCGTTCATGCTGTGGATCGACGATCTCTCGGTCATGGACCCGTACTTCGTGCTGCCCGTCCTCATGGGCGCGAGCATGTTCTTCATGCAGAAGCTCAACCCGCCGCCCCCCGATCCCATGCAGGCGAAGATCATGCAGTGGCTGCCCGTGGTCTTCACCTTCTTCTTCCTCTGGTTCCCGGCGGGCCTCGTGCTCTACTGGCTGGGGAACAACCTGCTCTCCATGGGACAGCAGTTCATCATCACCCGGCAGATCGAGAACGCGGGCAAGGCCTGAGGCCCAGCGCCCGTGGCCGGTGCCCCGCCTGAAGACACCATCGCCGCGGTCGCCACGGCGGCCGGCCGCGGCGGCATCGGCATCCTGCGCCTGTCCGGTCCCGCCGCCCTCGCCATCGCGCGCCGGCTGACCGGGCGCGACCAGTTCCGCCCCCGCTACGCCCACCGCGCCGACTTTCACGATGCCGAGGGCACGCGCCTCGACGACGGCCTGGCGCTGTATTTCCCGGGGCCGCACTCCTTCACCGGCGAGGACGTGATCGAGCTAAACTGCCACGGCAGCCCGGTGGTCCTGGACCTGCTGCTGCAGGCGGCCTGCGCACACGGCGCCCGGCCGGCGGAGCCCGGCGAATTCTCCCGCCGCGCCTTCCTCAATGACAAGCTGGATCTCGCCCAGGCCGAGGCCATCGCCGACCTCATTGACAGCGCCAGTGCCGAAGCCGCGCGCAACGCCCTGCGCTCCCTGAGCGGCGCCTTCAGCGAACGTGTGCACGAGCTGGTGGAGGCGGTCACCCGCCTGCGGGTGTATGTCGAGGCGGCCATCGACTTCCCGGACGAAGAGGACGTGGACTTCCTGGCGGAGGGCGATGTCGCCGCCCGCCTCGCGGATGTCGCGGCACGCCTCGCCGCCGTGCGGGAGAGCGCCCGCCAGGGCAGCCTGCTGCGGGAAGGGCTCAAGCTGGTCATCGCCGGGCGGCCCAACGCCGGCAAGTCCAGCCTGCTCAACGCGCTGGCCGGCGAGGAGCGCGCCATCGTCACGGCCATCGAGGGCACCACCCGCGACGTGCTGCGCGAGGACATCCTGGTCCACGGCCTGCCGCTGCACATCGTCGATACCGCCGGCCTCCGCGACAGCGATGACCCGGTCGAGCAGGAGGGCGTACGCCGCGCCATGGTCGAGATCGGCAGCGCAGACCGGGTGATCCTGGTGGTCGATGACAGCGCCGGCGGGGCACCGCCTGCGCTCGCGGACCTGCTGCCAGCGGGCGTCGAACCGCCGCCGCCGGGCACACCGGTGACCCGCGTGCACAACAAGATCGACCTATCCGGCACCGCCGCCGCCATCAACAGCACGGCGGATATCACGGACATCTGGCTGTCGGCACAGAGCGGCGACGGCCTCTCGCTCCTGCGCGAGCACCTGCGCGACAGCGTCGGGCTGGCGAGTGCCGGCGAGAGCACCTTCAGCGCCCGGCGCCGGCATCTCGACGCGCTGGATCGCGCCGCGGCCCACCTCACTGATGCCCGCGCACAGCTGGCCGGCAGCGGCGCCGGCGAGCTGGTGGCCGAAGACCTGCGCTACGTACAGGGCTGCCTGGGAGAGATTACCGGCAGGGTCAGCAGCGACGATCTCCTCGGCGAGATTTTCTCCAGCTTCTGCATCGGCAAGTAACAGGCCGTCCACAACCCTGTGCACCAGCCGTCGCGGGGCACTGGCCGTGCACCGCTTGCCCCCGCGCGCTCCCCCAGCTATCCACTGTCTTTTCCCGCGATGGCGGCGGCTGTGGGCGAAAGCGGTAACGGCGGTGGCACAAGCCGTGGACCCGGCGGCCGCTCAGCCATCGACCCGGCCGGCGCTCGAAACGCTCCACATTCGCTACCCAGCCTGCCCCGGCCCCATACCGCTGTCGCGAACAGCCCTTTCCCTCGCGCAACCTTCTGCCAGGCAAGACAAAAAACGGGTTGTCCCCGGATTCTGCCGGGCCTAACAATCACAACAATAACTCTCTATCTCTACCCATACATGATTTATTCTCTTCTTCCAGTAAGCAGAAAGCGGGTTTGGCGGAACATCGACTCGGCCGTATAATCCGCTCCCCTTTGCAGCCTGCGGCGACGCAGGGAATGAACCATGCGCTACCCGGACAGTTTTGACGTAATCGTGATCGGCGGTGGCCACGCCGGTACCGAGGCATGCCTGGCTGCCGCGCGCATGGGTTGCCGCACGCTGCTGCTGACGCACAGTATCGATACGCTCGGCCAGATGTCCTGCAACCCGGCCATCGGTGGCATCGGCAAGAGCCATCTCGTGCGCGAGGTCGATCCCCTCGGCGGCGCGATGGCCGCGGCCACGGACCGCGCCGGTATCCAGTTCCGTGTGCTCAACGCGCGCAAGGGCCCCGCGGTTCGCGCAACCCGGGCCCAGGCCGATCGCGTGCTCTACCGCGCCGCCATCCGCGGCATCCTGCAGGCACAGCCCGGCCTGCAGATTTTCCAGCAGCCGGTGGACGACCTGCTCCTGGACGGCGACCGGGTCGTCGGTGCGCGCACGGCCATGGGGCTTGACTTCCACGCCGATGCGGTCGTGCTGGCCACCGGGACGTTCCTCGGCGGGCGGATACACATCGGCCTCGAGAGCTCGAGCGGCGGCCGCGCCGGCGATGCCCCGGCAATCGCCCTGGCCCGGCGCCTGCGCGAGATGCCCTTCCGCGTCGACCGGCTGAAGACCGGTACCCCGCCGCGCATCGATGCGCGCAGCGTGGACCTCGCCTCGCTTGAGCAGCAGTGGGGAGACGATCCGCGGCCGGTCATGTCCTTCCTCGGTGATCCTGCGACGCATCCCGAGCAGCGCTGTTGCTGGATCGCCCATACCAACGCGCGCACCCACGACATCATCCGCGCCAACCTCGACCGCTCGCCGATGTATTCCGGGGTGATCGAGGGCACCGGGCCGCGCTACTGCCCGAGCATCGAGGACAAGATCCACCGCTTTGCGGACAAGGACGCGCACCAGGTCTTTGTCGAACCCGAGGGTCTCGATACGCCGGAGCTCTATCCGAACGGCATCTCCACCAGCCTGCCCTTCGACGTGCAGCTCGACTTCGTGCGTTCCCTCGCCGGCTTCGAGAACGCGGTGATCACCCGCCCGGGCTACGCCATCGAGTACGATTTCTTCGACCCCCGGGACCTCCGGCCCTCGCTGGAGACGCGGCCTGTGGAGGGGCTGTTCTTCGCCGGGCAGATCAACGGCACCACCGGTTACGAGGAGGCAGCCGCCCAGGGCCTGCTGGCCGGCATCAACGCGGCCCGCCGGGTGCGCGGCGAGGCGGCCTGGTGCCCGCGCCGCGACGAGGCCTACCTCGGGGTGCTGGTCGACGACCTGATCACCCTGGGGACCCGCGAGCCCTACCGCATGTTCACCTCCCGTGCCGAGTACCGGCTCCTGCTCCGGGAAGACAACGCGGACCTGCGCCTCACTGCCACCGGCCGTGAGCTGGGGCTTGTCGACGACGCCCGCTGGGCGCGCTTCGAGGCCAAGCGGCAGGCGATCGAGCGCGAGCAGCAGCGCCTGCGCACGACCTTCCTCCATCCCGGCACGCCGGGTGCCCGCCAGCTGGAAGGGAAGCTCGGCAGTGAGCTGAAGCGTGAGTATGCGCTTGCTGACCTGCTCAAGCGTCCGCAGCTCGATTACGCGGCGATCGCCCCCCTCGCCGAGGGCGCGGTGGACGACCCGCAGGTCGCGGAGCAGGTGACCATCCAGGCAAAGTACGCGGGTTACATCGAGCGCCAGGCCGAGGAGATCGCCCGCCTCGCCCGCCACGAGAGCCTGGCCCTGCCCGACTCGCTCGATTATGCGGCCGTGGACGGCCTGTCCCACGAGGTGCGGAGCAAGCTCGCCGACGCCCGCCCGGCGACCCTCGGCCAGGCGGCCCGGGTCCCCGGGGTGACCCCGGCGGCGATTTCCCTGCTGCTCGTGCACCTGAAGAAGCGCGAGGGCCTGGCGCGGGCAGCGACCCGGAAAAGCGCCTGAAGTGCGCGACCCGGCGCTGGCAGCGGGTTGTGCCGCGCTGGGCCTGACGCTGCCGACGGCCGCGCTGGCTGCCCTGTCGTCCTACCTCGACCTCCTCGAGAAATGGAACCGGGCCTATAACCTCACCGCCGTGCGCGAGCGGGATGCCATGGTCACCCGACACCTCCTCGACAGCCTCGCCGTTCTGCCGCACCTGCCCGCGAGCGGCTCCTTCGTGGACGTGGGCACCGGCCCGGGGCTGCCCGGCATTCCCCTGGCGATCGCAGCGCCGGTGCACCGCTACTGCCTGCTCGACAGCAACGGCAAGAAGACCCGCTTCCTGTTCCAGGTGAAAACGGCCCTGGCCTTGGCTAACATACGCATCGCGCCTGCACGTGCCGAGGACCACCGGCCGGAGCAGCCCTACACCGGCGTTCTCAGCCGGGCCTTCGCCGCGTTGCCGGCGATGCTCGAGTGCTGCGGCCATCTGCTCGCGCCCGGTGGCGCGTTCTACGCCATGAAGGCGCAGGTGGCGGCCGACGAGCTGGCCGCCGCCGAGGCCCTGGGCTACCGGGCGACGGTGACGGCCCTCGCCGTGCCCGGCCTCGATGAGCAGCGCTCCCTGATCACCCTGCGGCCGGAGACCAGCGCGTGACACGAACCATCGCCATCGCGAACCAGAAGGGCGGCGTCGGCAAGACCACGACCTGCGTCAACCTCGCCGCGTCGCTGGCCGCGATGAAAAAGCGCGTGATGCTGGTGGACCTCGATCCGCAGGGCAACGCCACCATGGGCTGCGGTGTCGACAAGTACGCTATCGAGCAGAGTATCTACGACGTGCTGGTGCACGAGGCGCCGGTCGCAGAGGTCCGCTGCACCGCCGGTGAGGCGGGTTTCGACGTGCTGCCGGCGAACGGCGACCTCACCGCGGCGGAGGTGGAACTGCTGCAGGTAGACGGCCGCGAACGCCGGCTGCGGGCGAGCCTCGCCCGGGTCAGCGACGACTACGACTACATCCTCGTCGACTGCCCCCCATCGCTGAATATGCTCACCGTGAACGGCCTCGTGGCCGCCGACGGCGTCATCGTTGCCATGCAGTGCGAGTACTTCGCGCTCGAGGGGCTGTCCGCGCTCCTCGACACGATCCGCCGGGTGGCGGAAAGCGTGAACCCGTCGCTCGAGGTCGAGGGTATCCTGCGCACCATGTACGATCCCCGCAACAGCCTGACCAACGAGGTGTCCACGCAGCTGCATGAACACTTCGGTGACCGCGTGTTCCGCACTGTGGTGCCGCGCAACGTCCGCCTCGCCGAGGCGCCGAGCCACGGTATGCCGGCGATGTATTACGATAAGTACTCCCGCGGTTCCCGGGCCTACCTGGCCCTGGCGGGAGAGATGATCCGGCGCGAGGAACGCCTCGCCGCGGCGGGAGGGGGTGACTGATGGCTGGCAAGAAAGCGCGTATGGGCCGGGGCCTCGACGCCCTGCTCTCGTCGTCCGCCCAGGCCTCGAGCCGCGAACAGGCCCCCGCAGCGGCGCAAAGCGACGGCGAGCTGCGGACGATTCCGGTCGACCTGATCCAGCGCGGCAAGTACCAGCCGCGTCGGGATATCGAGCCGGAGTCCCTGCAGGAGCTCGCCGACAGCATCAAGGCCCAGGGGCTCATGCAGCCCATCGTGATCCGCCCGATTTCGGACAAGCGCTACGAGATCATTGCCGGTGAGCGCCGCTGGCGCGCCGCCCAGCTCGCCGGCCTCGGCGAGATCCCGGCGCTGGTGCGCGACGTCACCGACGAGGCGACCATCGCCATGGCCCTCATCGAGAACATCCAGCGCGAGGACCTGAACCCGATCGAGGAAGCGGTGGCCCTGCAGCGGCTGCAGCAGGAGTTCGACCTCACCCAGCAGGAAGTGGCCGAAGCGGTGGGAAAATCGCGCTCGACCGTGGCCAACCTCCTGCGCCTGATGAGCCTGGAGCCCGAGGTGCGGACCCTGCTCGAGCACGGCGACCTCGACATGGGACACGCGCGCTGCCTGCTGTCCCTCGCCGGGCCGGCGCAGTGCCAGGCGGCCCGGCAGGTTTCCGCCCGTGGCCTGTCGGTGCGCCAGGCCGAGGCCCTGGTCCGGCGCCTGCTGGCGGAAGCGGAGCGCGGCCCGGCGGAAAAGCCGGCGCTGGATCCGAATATCCGCCGGCTCCAGGATGATCTCTCCGAGCGGCTCGGCACCCGCGTCCAGATTCAGCACGGCAAGGGCGGCAAGGGCAAGCTGGTGCTGTCCTACGGCAGCCTGGAGGAGCTCGACGGTATTCTCGGCCACATCCAGTAAGCCGATGTGCATTATCTTTCTTCCTTATATAGGGGTCTTCTAGGCACATAATGCGCCCTTGGGGCCGGATGACCCCCAGATGCTGTGGTTCCTCTTCCGGCGGCGGAGAACGCGCCGTCGCGGGCCCGCCTGCTCGGTTGATGGGCCCTCGCATACCCCCTATAATGCGCGCGCCCGAAACGAGGACCCACTTGCGTGGCTGACGGCAAAGGGGGAGCGAGCGGGATCGCGCCGACAGGGGCCAGGCTGAAGCCGCCACCGGTTTACCGCATCACGCTGGCCCAGCTGGCGGTCCTCGGTCTCCTGTCTATCGTGACCCTGGCGTTGGCGGATGCCACGACGACGGTGTCCCTGGCCGCCGGCGCGGCCTGCAGTGCCCTGCCGCAGGCCTGGTTTGCCCTGCAGCTGTTCGGGCGCGGAGGGCGGCGCGGTGCCGAGGCGGCACGCGCCGGGTATGCTGCGGAAGCCGGCAAGTTCCTCCTCAGCGCGGTGGGTTTTGCCCTGGTTTTCGCGCTGTTGCGGCCGGTGGTACCGCTGGCCGTGTTCGGCGGCTTCGCCGCCATGCTGCTCGTGCAGGTCGCGGGCGGCGTCTGGCTCCTGCGCCGCGGGCAGGCAGGCCGGTAACAGAGACCCCGCGGCGAACGACGAGCAGAGAGCGAGTTGCATGGCAGGCGATACGCAGACGGTTTCCGGATACATCGTCCACCACCTGACGAATCTCACCTATGGCAAGCTGCCGGCGGGCTACCATCGCCACGACGGCAGCACGGTGGGTGAAGGCGGCGCCTGGGTCATGGCTCACGGTGGCGACGAAGCCGCCGCGATGGGTTTCACCGCGATCCACGTCGACTCCATGATCTGGTCCATCGGCCTCGGTATCTTTTTCTGCTGGTTCTTCCGCCGCATGGCGAAGAAGGCCAGCGCCGACACCCCCTCCGGCGCCCTGAATGCCGTGGAGATGATCGTCGGCTTCGTCGACAACACCGTGCGCGACAGCTTCCACGGCCGCAACCCGCTGGTCGCGCCGCTGGCCCTGACGGTCTTTGTCTGGGTCTTCCTGATGAACCTCATGGACCTCATCCCCGTGGACCTCATCCCGCACACGCTCGCGCTGCTCGGCGTGGAATACCAGAAGATCGTGCCGTCCACGGATCCGAACATCACCATGGGCATGGCCGTCGGCGTGTTCATCCTGATGCTCTACTACTCGATTACCGTGAAGGGCTTCGGCTTCGTCAAGGAGCTGACGCTGAATCCCTTCAACCACCCCGTTTTCATCCCCGTGAACCTGTTCATGGAAGTGGTCGGACTGCTCGCCAAGCCCTTCTCGCTGGGCCTGCGGCTGTTCGGCAACATGTACGCGGGCGAGATGATCTTCATCCTCATTGCCGCGCTGTTCAGCGCCGGTATCGCCTGGCTGGTACCCGCCGGTCTCATGCAGGTCGGCTGGGCGATTTTCCACATCCTGATCATCACGCTGCAGGCCTTCATCTTCATGGTGCTGACGATCGTTTATCTCAGCATGGCCCACGAGGATCACTAAGCAACCCCCTACTGTCAGGCAATCAACTCTAGGAGAAAACCATGGAACTGATTTACGTTGCCGCTGCAATCATGATGGGCCTCGGTGGCCTGGGCGCCGCCATCGGCGTCGGTCTTCTCGGCGGTAAGCTGATCGAAGGCTCTGCACGCCAGCCGGAGCTCGCTCCGAAGCTGCAGACCACCTTCTTCCTCGGCGCCGGCCTGGTGGACGCCATCCCGATTATCGGCGTCGGTATCGCCATGTACCTGATCTTCGTGGTCGCCGGCTGAACCGGGACACCCGTAGCACGGGGTGCCGCTCGCGGTACCCCCAACACGTGAGGAGAAGGTTGTGAACATTAACCTTACGCTGATCGGGCAAATGCTGGCGTTCGTCGCTTTTGTCGTGTTCTGCATGAAGTACGTCTGGCCGCCGATCCTGGCCGCCATGCAGGAGCGCGAACAGAAGATCGCCGAGGGCCTGGCGGCTGCCGAGCAGGCGGAGCAGGACCTGGAGCTGGCCAAGGAAAAGGCCGTCGAGCGCCTGAAGGAAGCCAAGGAAGAGGCCTCCTCCATCGTCGACGCGGCCAACAAGCGCGCCAACCAGATCGTCGAGGAGGCCAAGGACACGGCCCGCCTCGAGGCCGAGCGCGTCAAGGCCGCCGCCCAGGCCGAGATCGAGCAGGAGGCCAACCGTGCGCGCGAGCAGCTGCGCAGCCAGGTCGCCGTCCTGTCCGTCGCCGGCGCCGAGAAGATTCTCGGTGCTTCCATCGACCAGCAGGCGCACGCCGACCTGGTCGACAAGCTGGCAGCAGAGCTGTAACGAGAGGTCGCGATGGCTGAACTAAGCACGCTGGCCCGCCCCTACGCGAAAGCGGCGTTCGAGTACGCGAGCGACAAGGGCGACCTGGAGAAGTGGCTCACGCAGCTGCAGCTCGCTGCCGCCGTTGCCGCCGAGCCCCGGGTCGTGGCGCTTCTCAACGACCCGGCGCTCACCGCCGCCGAGCAGTCCGACCGGTTCCTCGGGCTTCTCGGCGACAACGCGAGCGCACCGGTACAGAACTATCTCCGGGTCCTGGCAGCCAACCGCCGCCTGCCCCTCCTGCCCCAGGTCTGCCGCCAGTTTGCAGAGCTGAAGGCCGAACGGGAGCGGGTCGTCGAGGTGCAGGTCCTCTCCGCTTTCGACCTGCCCGAAGACGTGCGCGACCGCATTGCCGCCGCGCTGGGCAAGCGCCTGGATCGCGAGGTCGTGGTCAGCAGCGAGACCGACCCGGCGCTCCTGGGCGGACTATTGATCCGGGCTGGCGACACGGTCATCGACGGCTCCGTGCGCGGCCGGCTGAACAAGCTGGCCGAAGCACTGACACATTGAATTTGAGGAACAGAGCATGCAGCAACTGAACCCATCGGAAATCAGCGACATCATTCGCCAGCGCATCGACCAGCTCGATGTCGGCAGTGAAGCGCGCAACGAGGGCACGGTCGTCTCCGTCACCGACGGCATCATCCGCATCCACGGCCTCGAGGACGTGATGTACGGTGAGATGATCGAGTTCGACGGCGGCATCTACGGCATGGCCCTGAACCTCGAGCGCGACTCGGTCGGCGCCGTGATCCTGGGCGACTACAAGGGTCTCGCGGAAGGCCAGTCCTGCCGCTGCACGGGCCGGATCCTGGAAGTGCCGGTCGGTCCGGAACTGCAGGGTCGTGTAGTCGACGCCCTCGGCACCCCCATCGACGGCAAGGGCCCGATCGACGCGAAGATGACCGACGCCCTGGAGAAGGTCGCGCCGGGCGTTATCGCCCGCCAGTCCGTCGACCAGCCGGTGCAGATCGGCCTCAAGGCCATCGACGCCATGGTGCCGATCGGCCGCGGCCAGCGCGAGCTGATCATCGGCGACCGCCAGATCGGCAAGACCGCCATCGCGGTCGACGCGATCATCAACCAAAAGGGCACCGGTATTAAGTGTATCTATGTGGCGGTCGGCCAG